>NZ_CP031600.1 GCF_008728195.1 Roseovarius indicus | reverse complement strand
GGTTTGTTCACGATGACCGTTCGGCCCACAGCTTCCCTGTCTCCTCCCAAGATTTTATCTGGGAAAAGGCAATAAAAATTGGTTCACCGAATCGGTGACTCTTGACCGGTTTGCTGGAGGTTGCTACATCATGAGTGCAAATCGAATGATGAGGGCTCTCCAGGGGAAACTTTGGGGGGCTCTTTTCTTTCTGGTCTTCGCTTTTCTCCTTTGCTCGGGTTCCTCTATGTGGCCTGGGTTAGGACCCAGAGCCGCTCTCATTCCGCCACTCATCGAAGAGTTGCAAAAGCGTAGCTTCCGCACGCTCCTCGAGCCACTGGCCGAATTCCGGGTTGTCCTTTTTGGCGATCTTGATGGCGACCGCTTTCTGATCGACTGTCAGCGTTCCGACAGTGTCGCCGCTCTCATTCTTGACGAGGGACGTCACGCCGCGACTGGTCGGTTTCTTGTCTGCACGAGCCTTGTGCGAGCAAGCAGAATAGACCGCCTGAAATCTCTCGGGGCTTGGAGTGTCGTCGGGCAGGGCGGCGATCACCTCTTTGGCCGAATTCACCAAGTCTACCTTTTCCGATAGGGCCACTAAATCACCCCACTGCCGTCTTCCGATGCCATGTGCCGGCCCGATAAGCTGAACAAGCCCATCAGGCAGTTGATCGATAACGACCCGGTGGTTGGACACGCCTTGCCGGGTTAATCCCAAAGCATCCTGAATGACGCCGGGTTTATATCCAATTTCCTGCATCTCTTTGATAAACAAAGATTTTTCTATGAAAGACGGATCAAGTCGAAGGTTGTTCTCTTGACCCTGTGCGATAAGCGAGGCGTCGTCGTCCAATGTGCGAACGATTGCCTTGACCGTTCCTCCGATCTTGCGGATCGCCGCCAGTCTACGGCGACCGTAGATGATGCGGTATCTGTCGGGTTGGCCCGATGGGCGGACCATGATCGGCACTTGTTGGCCATGCTTGCGAATGCTATCGGCAAGCTCGTCGATACTCGTATCTTCCAGCACCAACCGATCGCGAAGGCCATCCATGTCAATCTGATCGGGTTCGATGTCCCGGATCGAATTGGCCGTGATTTCGCGCAAGGAGTCCCGCAATCCGCCAACAGAGCCGGGCAGCTTTGCAGCCTTTTGCAGGGTAGGGGAGGGAGCCGCGCTCTCTTTTTCGTCTTTCGGAGGTTGGTTGAAAATGTTTCTGGCCATCAGCGACGCCCCCATGCCATTTGGATCGTCTGCTCCAGTTCATCGGCAACGCCGTTCACGCTGGTCAGAGCACGATCAATCGTTTTCCTGATGAACTGGCCGGGATCAACTTCGTAGACGGTTTGCTGGGTCATTCCGGCGTCAGAGATTGCGGTAGACTTCAGCATGGGTTCAGTCATGACCTGGCCGGCGAGAATTGATCTCAGGTAGCCAGCCATTTGGGTCTGTGGCCCGTCTGACGGCTCATACCTTGTGATCAGGAATTTGACGAAATCCCATGTCACACGCCGTCCAATCGCTTCTTCCACGGCCTTTACCGTTTCTGACGCAAGTTTCAGGAATTGGCTCATGGAAGCGATGTCGAGCATGCCTGGCACGACGGTTACCAGGAGCCCCGTAGAGGCCGCCAATGCCGTGAGAGTCAGAAAGCCGAGTTGAGGAGGGCAGTCGATCAATACGATGTCGTAATCTGCCTCTACCTCCTCAAGCGTTAAGGCGAGCCGCTCCGCAAAAATGGGCTGCATCCGACGGGCGAGCGCGTTTGCTGTCTCGGTTTCGTACTCCGAGAGCATCAAGCCCGCCGGAACCATGTCGAGTTTGTGAAAGTAGGTCTTTTGGATCACGTCAGAGAGCGGAACCTGATCCTCATATCTCAGAGCATCATAGATTGTTCCGCCCTCGGCGAACTCGAGCTCAGGCCGAAAGCCGAAAAATGTGGTCAAACTTGCTTGCGGATCGAGATCCAGGACCAAAACACGGTAGCCGCGCAAAGCATAACGCTGTGCAAGATGTATAGTCGCTGTTGTTTTCGACGAACCACCTTTGAAATTGACGACCGATAGCACCTGAAGTCGGTCGCCAACGCGTCGACCTGGCCGATACGATTCGGCGTTCTTTCCTGTGCGCTCCAAGATGTTACGCAATTCGTCCACTTCTTGGGCTGTGTAGAATCGGTGCCCGCGGTTATCAGTATGCACTTCCGGGAAGCTACCGTCCTTGTGCCGGTTGCGCAGGTTAGACGTGCTTACGCGCAGGAGACCGGCAACTTCGGTCGAGCTGAAACGCCGCAAGGCTTTACGCTCTTCGGGTTCGAAGGCGATCTTCATCTGCCGATCCAATGACTCGGCCAGATTGTCGGCAAACGTGCCGATGTCAGAAGAGCCTATGCCTTGCGCATATCCAACGTTTCGATCATCCATATCCTGCCGCCCGCTCTTGGCCCCTGTTAAGGCTCTTGATCATTTTGACGACGCACAACGTGTCTGACGCAATTTGCCGTCAGAATGGAAATGCCACGATCCAGCGAGTCCGGCAAGAAGAATCTAGATGTAGTGCAAAAGTTACCCACAGCACCTATAGGTGTTGCCGCGTAAAAAAACTCAGCAAGTCATTGATATAGATATATTAAATGTAGATCTAACCGAATCGAGCCGCTACTCTGTTGAGTTGGCACAATAGCAGCTAACCCCAAGCAACTAATGGCACTTTCTGCCTCCTGCGGAGTTTTCTCCCGGTGAAATTTTTTGGATTCGGGTCAGAAGCTACACCTGATCTTGGCTCGATTCGTACGGCATGAGGCCAAGTCGTTCCGCCCGCTCCAGCAGCATCTTCACCGACGAAGGCTGCCAGCTTGTCCGCCCGCGCGGCGTGCGTTCGCGCATCGCCTGCAGCCGATCACAAATTGCCTGAAGCGTGATGTCGGGATCTGCGCCCTTGATGCCAGCAACAATGGCGGGCAGGCGGTCGTCGGTTTCGCGGCGCCCGGCGCGGGTCAGCACCTCGGTAGGCAGGAAGCCGTCGCGGACATAGGCCTTCACAGCGCGTAGCAGGCGGCTTTGGGTCCAGCGACGCGCCTCGGGCAAGGGGCCGTTGATGATGCGCACCACGTCTTCCCAAGCCAAGTCGGGGCGCAGACGGCGCACATGGGGCACCCAGTCTTGTGCCGTTTCGTTCAGGCGCTCCATGTAGCCATCCTGTCGCGCCAGTCGAACTTTGCGAAGAGCAACAGGGTCTTTGGCCCGCAGTCCGGGGTTGCCGCCCACGCGGCCCTTTGTACGCGCGCTCGCAAGCCCGGCCTTGGTGCGCTCGCGGATCAGGGCGCGCTCGGACTCGGCCGCGGCCCCCAGAACCTGCAGCGTGAACTTACCTTGCGGCGATGCAGTGTCGATCGGGTCCTGGATCGAGCGAAAGAACGCACCCTTGGCCTCCAACTGCTCGATCACCTCGAGAAGGTGCGACAAAGACCGTGCAAGGCGGTCGATGCGCACGACCACCAGCGTATCGCCCTTGCCGATGCGCTCCAGCACGCGCGCCAGCACCGGCCGCGCGCGGTCGCCGCCCGAGGCGTGTTCCTCGAAGATTTCGACGCATCCCGCGGTTTGCAGGGCCTCAGACTGGGGCAGGGGGGTCTGATCGTCTGTGGAGACGCGGGCATAGCCTATGAGGGGCATAAAAACGGGCCGTTTGCAGTTTAGGATACCGCTACTAAACGACCATTTGTAAACGAACGCAAGCAAGTGCTCTCTCGTCGTTCTGGTGCACAATCCCCTTGGTTTTCTTACGCTGAGTGCAATCTGAGAGGTACCGCCGACAGCCGCGCGCGCGTACTACATAGAGAGCATGGGCGAAGGCCAAAAAATTGCTTGGGTAATGTGCATAATACTAGTATTTTGCACACATGAAGCCACAAGCACCCATTTTTAATAACGATTACGACGATCGCCTCATAACTACCGATGGGGATGAAGATGTTTCGGAAGACGATCTGTGGTTGTCGCGTTTAGTTCCCGATTTCAATTGAAGCAGTAAGCTGAAACTGAAGCGCTGGAATTTCACCTTAGCGCTTCACCAATGGGTCAAGAATCCTGAGCTTCACAGCCCTGCGGCTTTGGTCAGGTTCACCCGGAACCTGTCGCGCCTGCGCTGATAGCGCCGGGTCATCTCGGCCGACGCATGTCCGAGTTGCTTTTGAACATAGCGCTCATCAACCTCTGCCGACGAGGCGAGCCCGGCACGCAAGGAATGCCCCGAGAACATTGCCAACCGTTTGGCTTCCGGCAAATCGGATCTGATGCCACTCTTCATAACGGTTGCCTTGATCAGTCGCGCTATGTGCTTGTCGGAAAGGCGGGACTCGAGGGCACGCTTGCCGTCCCGCGAGGTGCGCACGAAGACCGGCCCAAAGTCGATCTTCGCAAAGTGTAGCCATTGCTCAAGCGCGTGGACGGGACAGGTCTGGCCGCTTGAGCCACGCCCGACCTCAACCTCGCGCCATCCGGTCTTGGCATTGAGGGTGAGCAGGGCGCCGCCGTCGAAGACTTCGACCCAGCCGCCGGAGTCCGGTGTATCGTCCTTATGCACATCGAGGCAGACCACCTCCGACCGGCGCAGGCCACCTGCATAGCCCAAAAGCAAGATCGCCCGGTCTCGGAGCCCGCGGAGATCGTAGGAAAGGGTGGCCACCATGGCCTGGATGTCCTCAGGCAGGATCGCTTCCTTCTGGACCGGCGGGCGCGCATGCTTGCGTTTGATCCCGGCCAGAACGGTGGCGATATGCCGGTCCTTGCGATCAAGAGTGAACCCGCGCTGTCTGTAGTTCCAGGCAAGCCCCGAGAGACGGCGCTCGATCGTGGAGACCGAAAGGGTAGGGGCCTTCCCGGTTGGTGCAGCCAGATCAGCCACATAAAGTCCAATCATCTCGGGCGCGGGGGGCAGAGGTTCCGTGCCTTTCAACCGGCACCAGCGGCTGAAGTGTTTCCAGTCGGCCGCATAGGCCTTGTTCGTGTTCCCGGCTGTCGAGGCCTCGGCGTAGCCACGGGCGGTATCGATCAGCCGGTCGAGTGCGCCGGAGCCGGCCACATTGGCGGGCAGGGCGATTGAGGCTCGGTCCCGAGAGGTTCTCTTGTCGTGTTCGTCACCGTTCAACGAGTCATAGGACGCTGAGCTCGAAATCTCTGCGCCAGACGCGTCGGAATCCTCGATTTTGGTGCTGTTATTCGTAGGACTGCTCATGTTTTCGAGCATATCATTTTTACGCCCGATAATGCAAGATTATCGGACATCATGGCAAAAGATAGAGCGAGGCGTTTTCTGTGCTATTTTCTGGAGCAAAGCGCCGCGATGGTTTAGGCTTCAGTCATGACATTTGCCCGACCGGAACACTCCATCGACACAGACACTCTACCCCGGATGCCCGCATGGGTCACCTCGGCACGTCCTGAAGCCTTTGAAGATGTGGCGTTTTTATCAGGCGCGGCGCTGAACCACCTGCATCTTGTGTTGGGACGCGAAGAGGTCCCCAAAGCCTTGTTGCGGGATCGGCTGGCGCTGCGAGCGGCCGAGGCATGTGCCGGGTTTTCTGGTCGTCCGGAAAGAGCCCCAGAGCTGCGCGACGCGATTCATCTTCTGCGCCCTGGCGATCTACCTGGTCCCGCGGGGGAAACTTACCTTGCCTGGCGTCGCGCGGTGGAGCGGCCGGTGTCGATCAAGGCTCTGGGCCGAGCCTTGCCGATCTTGGAGTTGGGCCAGATTGCTACATGGCTCGATACGGGGAAGGGAGCGCCGGTGACCCGTGCCGCGATGGCGCTGGATGCTGTCCTGACGGAGGCACCCCGTGCCGAAGTCCCGGCGTTGATCCTCGCGGACGCCGCCCTCGCCCAGGCGCTTGGTTGGGATCATGTCGTGCCGCTGCTGGCCGCGGGTTTGAAACGCACAGACCTGCGCAAGCGGGGTGACGATTTGCGCCTAGCCTGTCATCGCGCAGTGACCGCATCCGCGGTCGAGGCCGCGCGTCTGGCTGTCGATCTCGCGCGTCGGGCTTCGCTTTTGAAAGGAGTTGCACCAAAGCTTCGGGCCAAGGGGGCAGGGGCGGCGGTGAAAATATTCCTGACGCAGGACGCCGTGGCGCCCAGTGCCCTGCCTTTGCCGGACCGCGCGGCGCGGCGGCTCTGTGACCGGCTTGTCGATCTCGGCGCGGTCCGTGAGCTAACCGGGCGCGACACATTCCGGCTCTACGGGGTGTAGCCATGAGCATGGACAGCGAAAGTGGGAACCGGTTTCGCGGTTCGGACATGCGACCGGAAAGGAAGTCGAAGGATCGACCAGAAGCTGAGCTTGATCGCGAGTTGCTCGACCTGCCACCGGAGTTGCGCTGGCGGGAATGGATGCGCCGGATCGAGGCGGTGCTGTTTGCCTCTGCCTCGCCTGTACCGCGCGAGGATCTGGCGCGCATAGTGGGGCAGGGGACTTCGGTTGATCTGCTGTTGGAAGACCTTGCCGCTGATCTGGAAGGGCGGGCGTTCGAGATTGCCATGGTCGCAGGGGGTGGATGTTCCGGACGCGGCCTGTTTACGCGCCTGCGATCCGCGCCGCAGCGGATGTCGGAGACCAGTTGCTGGACCTGAACGAGTTCGACGTCGCGATTTTGGCGGCCATCGCCTACCACCAGCCGATCACCCGCGATGGGCTCAAAGACATCTTTGGCAAAGAGATCAGCCGGGACCTGATCGGAAGGCTGCATGCGCAGGGTCTGATTGGAACTGGGCCGCGCGCGCCGCGTCGTGGTGCCCCCTATACCTTCGTGACCACAGACGCGTTCCTCGCAGCTTTCGGGCTGGAGAGCTTGCGCGACCTGCCAGATGCTGAACAGCTGAATGATGCCGGGCTGGCCGCGCGCGCCTGAAACTCACCGGGAATTTTTACAGCGCTTGCCGCTGCTGATCGAGCCGCGCGGCCGCCTGAACGAGATCCGCCAAATGCGGGCCAGCGGTGGTAGAGCAAGGCCCAGCTTTGGGCCGAGGCAGGACGGCATCGCTGAAAGATGTGACCAGTCCGCTCCAAGCTGGCGCAGCCTGAACGACGCGTTTCCAATAGATAATCGCGGAACTTCTTCTCTTTTCGAACGGCGTCGACCGCCCTTCCGCCAATTTCTGAAACAGCTGATAGCGATCCCGATGAGAGAGGCGCGCGATGGACATTGGCCGTCGACTAAATTGAAAGCAGGCTGATCCAAGAAGGTCCGGGAGTGATCGCCCCTCTGCCATTCGATGCCCTGATGCCTGCAGACGAAGCAGATCGTCGATCAGACGCTCAAGACGCCGAACCCCATTGGTGGCAGGACGGATGCGTTTGCAGAGGGCCGCGCCGCACCAGGCGCAGATCTGATGCGGCACAAGACGCTTCTGGCTGAACGGAGCCAATCCTTGTCCGCAGGATGGGCACCTGTCCCGAAGTCGGCAGCCGTGGCGAAAGCAAGAAACGCGTGTCGCGAGGCGCCAGTCTCGGCGAAAATAGGGCGTTTCGTCTTCCGTCAGACAAGCGGGACAGAACTGCAGCCAGGTAACCTGCCTCCTGGGTGCGCAACTCTGCTGAGGCGATGCCCGCAGGGGCAAACGCAGCACAGCCAAAGGGTCAGGGGCAATGGTCAGAGCCGCGATGTCTTCCACGGGTATGCCGGTATGCTCTCGCAGAAACTGCAGGATGCGATCGGGCAACGCCCGATCAAGCCGCGCCGACCAGTTCTCACCCGGCGCTCCGAGAAGCGTGCCAAAATAGTGCGGAGGTATGCCGTTCGCGTAGGCGAGGCGGTGCAGCCAACTCGACAGAAGTTCACCTGGTGCGGGCATAATGCTCACTGGCCAACGGCTTCCCGCCACACTTTCATACCGCTCTGCAGATGTGACGGATATCTCGGTCGGCCCAAACCTCATGTCATATCGTGACGCAAAGCGGAATTACGGCGCCTCGAGAGAGGCACATAGCCGAGGTCCCACAGGGTTGCGCCCGTGATCCGGCCCTCACCGCGCGAGATTGCCGCCACTGCGGCACGGGTGACGATCTCGACAACCTCGCCGATCAGCCCCTCTGACAGATCATGGATGATCTTCGCCAAGGGTTCGCGCGACAGATCGGAGGTGTCGGCGAGCGGCAGACTGGCTTCCAGGCTGTCGAGAAGCGTCGCGAATTCCTCGTCATACGGCCATCGTGGAATGGGGATCGTATCGAAACGTGAGCCCATTTCGTCGGTGTCATGCACCGCATCGTAGATCGCGATTTCGCCGACAAGGACTGGTGAGATGTCATGCACCCGTGCGATCCGCCGCAAGAACGAGAAGATGGCCTTCACATCCTGGCGCCGCCCGCGCAATGCGCTGTGGAACTCGTCGAAGATCAAAAGGCGCGGCTTCAGGCGCTCCAGAAGATGATCGACCTGATCGCCGGCGCGGGACAGGCTGCGCCAGCCCGCGGCTTGTGGCGCGCGCAATCCGGACAGGATGCTGGCATAGAAATGCGACAGGCCTGCACCTTCCCGGGTCTGGATCACCCACACCTTTTGCTGGTCGGCGGTACGCAGATGTTCGATGGCGAAGCGTTCGGCGATCATGGTCTTGCCGTTGTGGTAGGGACCGGCAAGCAGCAAACCGCGTGGGCGCAGCGATGGCGGTCGCTCGAGCAGCAGTCGCATCGCGTCATGCGCCGCGCCGGCGGCCGGATGGCTGATCCAGCGCGGCGCGCGAACATGGGCGATCCGCACTGCGTCATCGGCCTGCAAGAGCGGGATTATGGCGGGCATGAGGTGATCCGGCACCCTACCAATCCTCGACAGGGAAGACCCGCCGAGGGCGATCCGGATCGAGCTTTTCTTGGGTCGGGACGGAAGGCGCGGCGAAGTCGGCATAAGGCTTCTTTGCCTCGGTGGCATGCCGGGCGCGGGTCATCTCCTTCAACCGGCTTTTGGGGGTTTTGGCGGCGGCAGCAGTGGCTGCGATTTCGCGTCGGATGGCTGATGCCTCCTGCACAGGGCGCCGCTGGATTTCACGCCGCTGCTGTCGATCCGCCTGGTGCTGCCAAAGCGTGATCGGCTCGGCCAGTCCGTCCCGTCGCCTGACCGGCCGCCAGGCCTGCGTATCCGGATCCTTGACGTAGACATGGCTGATGTCGCGAGGATCATAGCACAGATCGAGCGGCTCCAGCCGGTCACGACGCGCAACCAGCGGGCCAAGCCAGGGCTCGAAATAGTCGATGGCGAAGAGACTGATGCCCTGAGGTGAAATTTTCCGCGTCTTGCGTGGCAGGAAATTCAGCAGCACATCGACAGGCGCATCGATAGGCCGGTCCTTCGGCTGGAACCGATCTTCCCACTCTTTCGCCGGAACGGTCAGCCTGCGCGCATTCTGGCTCAGGTTGTGGTCGATGATCGCGAGCGCGATGCAGCGTTCAAGATCCGCGAAGCTGAGCCGTGCCCGCGCTTCCGAGGCATAGTCGCCCCGATCCGCGATGGAACGCCCCGTCTTGCCGGGCAAGGCGCGTAGCGCGGTGTTCACTTTCCCAAGCAGGCGTTCCACGACTCCGCCCCGATGCACGGTGCCCTTGTTCCGCATGCGTATGGCGATGCCATAGTCCGCGCATCCTCTGCTGAAGGTGCTGCTCTGGAACTCCTTGGCGGAATCGACGACGATTTGCTTCGGGCGACCGTGCATCGGCCAGGCATGATCGATACCGCGTTCTGCCAGCCAGTCAATCTTGCAGCACATCGCGTGCGCCAGACAAAGCGCGACAGACAGTCGTGACGGCCGCTCGAGGGTCAGGCAGAAGCCGATGATCGCGCTCGTGGCCACATCTGCAGCGATGGTCAGATAGGGACGACCAACGAAGACACCGTGGTCATCAATCACCTCAACAAATTGGATGTCTGCCGGCGTGTGATCGATCTGGACAACGTCGAGCGCGTGGTTAGCCCGGATGTAGCCCGGTCGCGGCTTCAGCCGGTGCAGGTGTTTACCATCCGACAGGCGGCGGCGGGCAATTTCTTCCGGGGCGAACAGAATGGGGATCCGCCGGGCGACAGTGACATAGGCGGGTGGAGTGTGCCCTTCCTCTGCGCAGCGGGTGCGGATCTCTTCAACGATCGGTGTAAGGTCCGGCTGCTCCGGGCGCAACCACATCTCCCGCAGGGTCACCGCGATGATGTTCTCGACTGCGGGGTTGATCCTTGGTTGTCTTGTTCCACTCCTTCGCGGCAGAAGGGACGATACCCTGCGCTCTTCCCGATACCGCGCCAGATAGTTGTAGACTTGGCGTGTCGAGAGCCGCAGCTCGGATGCCGCGCGCATCACGGCCTCACGCACCGGCGCCGCTCCGTCAAGAATCCGGTCCAACTCGCGCGCGGTACGCGTCGCCTTGGCCCACGCTTCATCCGAGGCATGCGCTTCGCCGGACGTCATCGATATGAAACTTCCGAGACCGGCTGGGTCATGCGCCAACAGGGCGGCCACTTGCTGAAATACGTAGCCAAAATTGAAGCCTTAAGCTGAAAAATGATGTGTGCTTACCCCGTATCATCCAGAAATCACGTAATAATCATGTGCTGAAATGGTGAAGAAAATGCGACAGTGGTTCCTGCCCGGTCCGATGGAAGAGGAGCCGGATTATCTGCCGCCCGGACCACGGGCCGAAGTGTGTGAGACCGCTGTTCTCAACGATTGGCGACACGCCGAGGCAGGCCATGCTGCCCGCCTTGCCCGTGTCGCCGGCCGGATCGGGGCGCTAGACGACCGACTGAGGCGTGGCCCGGAAGGCTGGCGGCACAGGCTTGCGTTGATCGAGGCGGCAGACCTCAGCTGGTTTATGGGCGACCGGATTGGCCCGGACCGGCTGGCACTCTGGATCTCCATGCGCCTGCCCGGCGTGCAGGACGACACCGCGGCGCTCGCCCGTATCAGTTGGGCAGTGCGCCGACTGATTGGCGGGCCGGGACCGGAGGCCGACCTGTTCGCCTTCCTCGACCGCCGTGACCCAGAAAACCTGAGCGACGATGCCGAGCCTTTCACGGATCGCGCGACCGGTTGGCTGGACCTGATGGCGCAAGCCTCCGATCTTCACCCGATCACCCGCGCGTGTTTCGGTTTTTACCTCTGGAGCCTCGCGGGCCTCGGACAGCAGAGCGACGGAATGGAAGCGGCGGTCACGGCGTCGCGCATTGCCGCGCATAAGGGCGAGGGGACGATATTCGCACCCCTGGCCATGGGTGGGGCGGGGGCGCTGCGCGCCGGCGGCCCCCCGGCTGAACGTTTGGCGCGCTGGCTCGAGAAAATGGAAACGGCCTGCCTGACCGCGATGCGGCACCTCGACGATATCGAGACATGGTCAGCGCGGGCGGAAGCCGAGATGACCCCGCTCTCGGGTAAGACCCCGCGCGCCTTGCGCGCCGTGCTGACCGAATGGCCCCTGGTCTCTGCCCCCATGGCCGAGGCCCTGACCGGAGCCAGCCGCGCCGCTGTCCAGCGCAACCTCGCCTGGATGGAGGAGCGGGATCTGGTCCGCGAGCTAACAGGGCAAGGACGGTTTCGAATGTGGCGCGCCACAAACTGATCGTCGAAGCGATCTGTGCGGCGCCCATGTTGCGTCTATCCGCAGCGCGGCTGAAACGGTGAAGAGCACCGTTTTCCAGATGCTGGAGGTTAGTGAGTTCGACTGATCGGCTGAGACAATTTGGCTATCGCCGCGTCCCCAACTACCATAAAAGTATTGTCGACTGGGTCGTGACTGGTCTGCGGGTATAAACCGGACAGACCATACAACGCTCCAAGCGACGAACGAGCCGTTGTCGTAACTGCCTGTCTAGTGATGTCTTCTTGAAAATCGCCGTCGGACAGAGCAGGGGCAGGAGTCGGACAGAGCAGGGGCAGGAGTCGGACAGAGCAGGGGCAGGACATGAAGCTGCAAAATCTCGAACGCCATCAAACCTGGATCTATCTCGCTGCCATCCTCTCCGGTCTGGTCTTGGGAGCGCTCGCACCCGGCATCTCGGGGGTGTTCGAAGCGCTGCTGTGGCCGGTGCTGGGATTTATGCTTTTCACCACCTTCGCTCAGATGCCGCTAGCGCATCTGCCGCGGGCTGCGCGCGACCGGCGTTTCATCGGCGCGATGCTGATCGGCAACTTCGTTCTGGTGCCGCTGCTGGTCTGGGGGCTGATCGCGTTCCTGCCTGACGATCCTGCGCTTCGGCTCGGGGTGCTTGTCGTGCTGCTGGTGCCCTGCACCGACTGGTTCATCACATTCGCCCATCTCGGTCGCGGCGATGCGGTGCGTGCCGCGACCGCGACACCGATCCTCCTCGCGGTTCAGTTCGCCTGTCTGCCGCTCTTCCTATGGCTCTTTCTCGGCGACGCATTCCTTGAGCTTCTAGCCGCCGACCGCATTGCCGCCGTCTTTGCGGCGCTTATCCTGCTGCCGCTCACAGCGGCTTTCCTGCTGGAGCGTTGGGCAGAGGCGCGCCCGGAACGGGCCGCGATAGTGAATCGCCTCGCCTGGCTGCCGGTTCCGCTTCTGGCTGTCGTGGTGTTCCTGATCGCGGCCTCGCAAGTCGACGCGGTACGGGATGCGCTGCCGGTTCTGGCGCAGGTGGCGCGCGTCTACGTCGCCTACCTCGTCGCCGCAGCATTTCTCGGTGCGGCGACCGGGCGGGCGGCCGGATTGCCCACTAGCGGGCGACGAACGGTCATCTTCTCGCTCGGAACCCGCAACTCCTTCGTCGTACTTCCGCTGGTGTTGGCGCTCGGACCGGAGTGGAACGTGGCGGCTCTGGTCATCGTCTTCCAGTCGCTCGTCGAGCTCTTCGGCATGGCCGCCTATGTGTGGATCGTGCCGCGCTATCTGGTCCCCGAACATGCGGCGATCACGCAGGACTCCGCAGGGAACGAATGATCGCAAAAAACGGCGCTGGCACGATTGTCCGCTTGGCTGACATGCGTGGGCGTCCTCAACTATGGCCCTTCAGGTCACCTCCGTCAGCGCGTCGATCACAGGGCATTCAGGGACATCGTTTTCGCTACACTGCGCCACGGTGGAAGACAGGACGTGTTCGATGCGCTTGAGATCGGCGATCTTGGTGCGATCCGAGGTAAGATGCCTATTTGCAAGAATTTGCACTTCGCCGCAGGTTTGCGCCCCGCCATCGACCAATGCGAGCAGATCGCGGATTTCGTCGAGCGTGAACCCCAGCTGTCGCGTAGCCCTTAAGGGAGTGGGCAAAACCTGGGGGTCACGCGGCTCTTTGGTACGCGCCGGTTAGCCGACCGTCGAGAACCGCGGCGCGGACAACGGCCACGCGGTGGGCTCCCTTGGGCGACCATCTCATGCGGCGGCGCTTGCCCATGCGGGTGTTCCCGATGTCGTCCACGCAGCCCTCTGCCCGGGACGAAGAAATCGGAAGACCCGCGCGGTACCGCCGACCATAGTCGGTCAGGCTGTCCATGTTGTTTGCAAGGTATGAGTACAGATCGCGGCACCGGGCTTGCACTCGCCGGGCCGCATCAGTCGCCACGCGGTCATCTGTAGCCAGCCGCGTGCAATCGACCATCAACCATTGGAGACTGGTCGTGGCCGTTAGAACTTTTCCATGCCAAAGGTACCATCGCAGCGTTTCGGCGGGACGTTTGAACAGCACTGGAATGCCGGAGAAGCCCCTGCTCTGCAGCAGGCCCTTTACGGCGTTCTCAACGTGCTGAATGCGCATCGAGATATGCCACCAGTCGAGAATGTGGCGAACCTTTCCACCGACGGCGACGCGCACGAGGTTCGGCAGGGCGGGTTCCCCGTCCGAAATCACCGTGACGGTTTGTTTGTGATCCCAACCGAGAGCCCTCAAGTCCTGGCGAAGCTGGCTGGCAGGTGACAGGACTGCCTGCTGAACAAGGCCGAAGCGGCGGCACTTGTCGTGGCTTTCGATCTTGCCAACCACAACATCGAGGTGTCGCTTCTGGTATTCCGGTCGGCATCGGATATGCGCACCGTCCAGGAAAACCGTCAACGCAGACGCCTCTTCGGCGGCCGAAGGAATTACAGGCTGAGTCTGCTCGCTGTCGCAGATCTCCCGGGAGACTTTGCCCAGACGATTGCGCACCGATGTATTCACCTGCTTCGCGCAAGGCAGGAAGGTTTCCAGGATTCGTGCCGCTTCCCGGAAGGAATGCCGTGCCCCAAGTTCGGCCTGAAGGCGTTGCAGTTCCGGAGTCGACCGGTCCGGAAAAAAATGAGCGAGTGGCGAAAGCGGTCCGCCCAGGACGTCGTCGGATTTTGTATCGCAGGCGCAGCGACGAATGCGCGGCGCCTTGACCTGGAACCTGC
The DNA here is from genome assembly GCF_008728195.1 of Roseovarius indicus. NCBI lineage: Bacteria > Pseudomonadati > Pseudomonadota > Alphaproteobacteria > Rhodobacterales > Roseobacteraceae > Roseovarius > Roseovarius indicus. The sequence goes on along the minus strand of NZ_CP031600.1, from coordinate 110,953 downwards.
CGAAGAGGGTGTCGAGCACCCGAGGCCGATAATCATGTATGGCTCGGACCTCGTCGCAGTCAGGACATATTCTGCTGGCTTCGGAAACTTCCTCGATCTGGTCGAGCAGGATCGCATTCTGTAATTGCCCCAGGATCGTCTTCGCATCTTCGAGTAACAACCCGAACCCCTCAGGCTGCGTGCGTCGAAACGGGCGGGACAAACGGCCGAGAGGATGCCTCTTTGTGGTTCCGTTCTCAAAGGTCGTCTCGACTATAATCCGCACGTCCATGGCAGTTCCCCTCTCAATGAACCACCAACATACACAGACACCCCCAGGTTTTGCCCACTCCCGCCGTTGATTTCGTTGGATTTCTCATCTCACAATAAAGGGCTACGCGACACCAACTTTGGGCGGCGATATCGCAATGATCTTCCGATCTCCTCGTCCCGTGCTGAAGGCTGCGTGGACGACATCGGCAACACACGCATGGGAAAACGCCGACGCATGAGATGGTCACCCAAGGGCGCGCATCACGTTGCCATCGTGCGGGCCGCCGTTCTTGATGGGCAATTGACTGGCGCATACCGCAGAGCAGCAGCCTGACCCCCAAGTTTTGCCCACTCCCTCGCGTCTCAGATTAAAGGGCAACGCGACACCGGGCAATGCTAAAAGCGCACGCTCGACCCGGCCGACGCAGGACGCGCAAGACATGTTCTGAACAGAAAAACGCAACTCTCTTGAGCCCGGCATGAACGTCTCCTTCATCTCCTAGAAGATATCTAATGGTTCCCCCCGCTGGAAGGTCAATAATGTCGGGACATTTTTTCGCCCTTGACCTTCCCATGCGGGAAGCACGCATCTAATGCCGAGAACTGGAGGAAACAGATATGCGCAGCTTCAAGGTTCCGGATATGAGTTGCGGCCATTGCACCGCAACGATCGAAAAGGCGATCAAGGCGATAGACCCAACAGCGTCCGTGACCTGCGATACGGGTACGCGGCAAGTCGAGGTTGATAGCGTGCTGAACGAGCACGCCCTGACGGAGGCCATCCGAAATGCCGGTTACTGTGTTACGGCTGCCTCGACGACCTGAAGCCCACTGGCGCCGGAAAATTCCGGCGCCGGTTCTCTATCATCGCATTAGTTTCATTCCCCTTCGCGGGCCTCATCAACCAAGGCTTCCAGTTGGTCTTGTTCGACCAAACCGGGAAGCAGGTGGTCTCCGATCACGAACGACGGTGTGCCGTTGAAGCCCAATGCCTGCGCCAGCCGCATCGATTCGTCGATGTGCCTCTGGACCTCCGGCGCCTCCATGTCCGAACGCAGCTGGTCCGCGTCGAGGCCGATTTCTTCGGCGATCCGCAGGACAGACGCCTCTTGCGCACGTTCCTCCATGCCCATAAGCGCCCAGTGGAATTCTTCATACTTGTCCTGATTGCGTGCCGCCAGGGCTGCCTTCGCGGCAAAGACGGACCCGTCACCGAGTATCGGCCATTCGCGAAAGACGAGCCGCACATTCCGGTCCGCTTCGATCAAACCTTCAACCTCCGACATGGCCCTGCGGCAATAGGGACAGTTGTAGTCGAAAAATTCCACAACAGTGACGTCCCCGTCAGGATTGCCCAGCACCGGCGCGTTCAGGTCCTGTTCCAAGAGCTGCCGTTGTTCCTTGAGCACGTCCGCCGTGGCCTCTGCCTGTGCGGTCGCTTCCTGCTGTTCGAGAAGCTGCACCGCTTCCATTATGATCTGGGGGTTTTCCAGAATCGCTTCTAGGGCCAGTTCCTTGACGCGTTCCTCGCTCAGGGCCTGTGCAAATGCGGAAAACGGCAACAGGATACTCAGGGCGAGCATTGCCAATCGAAGCGATTTCATTTTCAGTCTCCTCGTTTCTGCTGTTCTGCCTCGCTGCGGGCGGCCTGGACCTCTCGCTGACGGTCGGGCCATGTGGATTTGATGAAGGCGAGGATGTTCCATATCTGCGCATCGGTCAGCTCGTCACCGAAACCGGGCATGCCGCTTTGGAAATCAACGCCTTGCTTCGCGAGGGTCTTCTTTCCGCCAAGCTTGGTATAGTCGAACAGAACACTATCAGGATGATGCCAGGTGTGACCGGTTTCGTCATGCGGGGGTGCGGGCAGGATGCCATCCTCTCCGGCCGAGCGCCATCCGGCCTGTCCCTCGAGAACGGACCCGTGGCAAGAGGCACAATACTCCTGATAGAGTTCTTCGCCCTCGGCGAGATCGATAGACTGCGGCGGTTCCGGCGTAGCGGATGTGCCGGATGTCCCTCCCGCCAGCATCCAGGCGCCGACGCCAGCCGCGCCGGCCATGAGCAGAAAGAGGATCAGCCAGCGTAGCATCATGTCACCTTCATCCAGGTCATCATGCCCGAGGCCGCGTGGCTGAGCATGTGGCAGTGAAACAGCCAGTCGCCGGGATTGTCGGCCACGAAACCGATCGTGCGGGTCTGGCCGCCGAACATCAGGATCGTGTCGCGCAAGGGACCGAGCCCGCCATCCTCGCCGATCTCGCGGAAATGCAGCCCGTGCAGGTGCATCGCGTGGGGAAAGACGGTGTCGTTGTCGATTTGCAGCTTGACCGTTTCCCCCTTCGCGACATCAACGAGCGGGGCATCGGTCATGCCGATCGCTCCATTGAACGACCAGAACTGGTTGGCGTCCACCAACTCGCGAAAGCTTTTCTTCTCGCCATTCAGAATCGCGCTGTCGAGCGTGCCCATTGCGCCGCCCTGCATGTCGAGCCGCACGGTCCTGGCGTCATCGAGGCCGATCACCTCCATCCCCGGATTGGGCGGCAGCGCGTCCGGTGCATCCCGGCGCGTGGCCGAGGCCTTTCCAGTCACGGGGAAAGCCACCTGCGATGCCGCCTCCTGATCCTCGACGCGAACGAGATGGGCGGTTTCCTCTGGTGCGGCGGTCACGTCGACGATCACATCGGCCCGCTGGCCGGGGCCGAGGATCAGCGCCTCGGCCAGCGGCTCGGGCCGGGGTAACGGCATGCCATCCAGCGCAACCGTCCAGCCTTCCATACCCTGAAGCGACAGCACGAAAATCCTGGCGTTGGCCGCGTTGACGAGGCGCAGGCGCAGACGTTCGTGTTGTCGCACATCCAAAGAAAGGGCATGTCGGCCGTTGGTGGCGATGAAATTGCCGCGCCGCCCGGCATGGCTGCGATCATGGCGCGAGGTAAAGTCCGGGTCGATCTGCGCCGTTTCAGGGTCAAGCAGCCAGTCATCGAGGATCAGCACCTCTTCCCGATCCAGGTCAGGCGGCTCGGATTCCTCGACGATCAACGCGCCATAGAGCCCGCGCGCCACCTGTTCGGTCGAGCGGTTATGCGCGTGATACCAGTAAGTTCCGGCATCCGGCACGGTAAAATCATAGTCGAAGCTTTGCCCCGGCTCGACCGCGGGCTGGGTCAGCCCCGCAACACCATCCATCGCATTGTCTATGCGAACCCCGTGCCAGTGCACCGTACTTGCCTGGGGCAGTTCGTTCATGAAGCGGCGTTGCAGCCGCGCACCCTGCTGAAGACGCAATTGAGGGCCGGGCATCGCGCCGCCATAGCCCCAGATTTCGGTCTTGGGATAGCCTTCCGGCGCCAATTGAACGCTGGCCGTGCGGGCGTCCAGGGATTGGAACTCTGACGTTGCGGCATAAAGCCGCTTTGGAAGGGCAAGCGCCGCGGTGATAGCCGCCCCCTGCATGAGAAAATCGCGTCGCGTCGGCATGGAGAATCCTGTGTTTCAATCGCGGCAATTATGGCGCCGGCAATCAGATCTGAAAATCGGAAGATCAGGCCGGATAGTGAGAGTGGGCACCCGGAACCTGCCCAAGGCTCAGTTGATCCCGTTCTCCCTCTGCAATTCACGTACATAGCGTGCGATCAACTTGACGTCGCCATCGGTCAAACCTTCGACCGGCGGCATGTTTCCGAAATTCCAATGATGCGCGCGCACACCGTTTTTCGCGGCCATCACGAACGCCATGTCGGAATGGTGGTTCGGTTCGTAGATCTTGTGCACGAGTGGTGGTGCGACCCCGTTCTGGCCTGCGGCGTTCTTGCCGTGACATTCCGCACATTTCGCCTCGTAGGCCCGCTTGCCCATCTGCGCCTGGTCCGAAAGCTCCGCCGGCAGCGAAATTTCGACGATAGGCGCGCCCGAGTCCAGATCACTGGTGTCGGGCGGTAACATCGAATGGCCCATCCCCTGCTGGGGTTGCTGCGCGATGTTCCAGTAGACGACTGCGCCGCCCAACACGACGAAGGCCAGAATGGCCAGCACTGTTTTGTTCATTTGATCCTTACTTCAGATAAGTTTGACTTGGGTGCCGATTGGAGTCCTGTCGAACACTTCGATGATATGTTCATTGTAAAGACCGATGCATCCGCTGGAAGATCTACGGCCGATCTTGCGGGTGTCGCCGGTTCCGTGAATCCGGTAATATTGCCAAGTCAAGTGCATGGCACGGACGCCAAGCGGGTTTTTGGGGCCGGGGGCGACATAGTCTGGTAGGGACGGATCGCGTTCGCGCATTGATGGGGTGGGAACCCAGTCGGGAGCTTCATCCTTGTAGACGATCTCGCTATAGCCACGCCGCGTGAGTTCGTCGCTCTTAGGAACCGATGTGGGGTAGATGCGCATCTCCCCATCCGCGGTCCAGTGCTGAAGAACTCTGGTGTTGGTATCGGAAAGCAGAATTCCTTTGCCGAGCGCGTCAAAGTGATCCTGCCAGCGATGCAACCGGAATGACGAAATATTCCGGCGAACCGAGTCCGACTCTTGGGCACGCAACACCGATGGTGCCGCAAGAGCAACGAGCCCTCCAACCGAAAAGAATAGAAAGCCTCGGCGTCTTATTGCCCTGGGGGTCTTGTCTTCCATCGTCCGTCTCCGCGCATTCGATCCTTGAATGGGACTCTTGAACCGCCTTCCCGCACTGGAAGGTCAAGAATGGTCGGGATGAAAACTCCGTGAAATACGTAACGGTTTGTATCGCTCACCTCCCTGCAGGATAAGCCTTTAGCAGGGTTTCGAATTACGGGGCCTCGACATTATGAAAATGACCAAATCACGAGTAGAGCTTTCCAATTCAAGTAACATGATGAACTTTGGGATATGAGTCTGCTGTGCGGTCACACTTGCGCCGGTTTTGTTTTATGCTGTGGCAGGTCGCGTATCTGTTGGCTTCTCGAACAACACGTTCATACTCGCGCCTTTGGCATGATGTCTGGGAGGTCATTTCGGCGAAGCGGGAAAGGGCATGATGGCTTAGCCTTGGAGTTCTTGCTTGCGGCGCCGAAACTCATCTTCGTCGATCTCACCGCGTGCATAGCGTTCCTTGAGGATCTCCATCGCATCGCGGGTTTCGCCCAAACGGTTGCTGGTGAGCATACGGAAGAAGAATACGGCAACCGCGATAATCAACCCCCAGAAAAGGATCATGCCGAAACCTCCCCACCAACCATGACCATCTCCCCACATCATGTGTCCAAAGGTGTCATCAGCAATGCCGCCTGGATCCGCGAGGGCCGACACTGTGCCCGCAAACAGAGCGATCACGGTGGATTTGACCGTCATATAGGCATTCATGATATTGTCCTTTCTTGCTGGTTGGAACTTTGTGAAAACGGCAAATCGAGTCGCGCAAGAAGCCCGCCGTCCGGGTGGTTCTGCAAAGTTACATCGCCGCCATGCGAGCGCATGATGGTGCGTGCGATTGACAGGCCGAGACCGGTGCCACCCGTCTCGCGTGAGCGTGACGTCTCGACCCGAAAAAATGGTTCAAAAACCTCTTCTAGCTGCGTCTCCGGGATGCCGGGACCATGATCACGAACCCAGATCGATGCCCTGTCATACTCGCGGCTATACGTGACCTCGACATCGTCGCCGTAACGTACTGCATTTTCTATGACGTTCCGCAAAGCTCGGCGCATGGATTGAGGCCGAAGCCTCACCTGAAGCGGTGTGTCCGTTTCGAGTCGGAATGCGTTGAGCATGTCACACTTCAGCTCAGTGAGAAATTCCCCCAATTCTATTGTTTCAGGAGCTTCACTTATTGCCATGCCTCGAGCAAAAGCCAGTGTGCGCTCGACCATATCCTGCATTTCCTCGATGGATTTCACCAAGGCGTCACGCGTCTCTTCCTCATCCACCATCTCTGCGTGAACCCGCAAAGCGGTCAGTGGCGAACGCAAATCGTGACCCAGAGCGGCCATTATACGCGTCTTGTCAGCGACCGTGCGCACCAGTCTCTCCTGCATGTGATTGAAGGTATCCGTCAGTTCTCTGACTTCGCTTGGTCCCGCGACTGGGAGTGGCTTGTTTTCCTCTCCCCTGCCAAGCCTGTCTGCGGCTTGCGCCAAGCGCCTTAACGGCCAGGTCAGGCGAGCAAGCAAGTACCAAAAAGCAACACCAATCAGGAACGCCGCCGTGAAACCAAAGCTCACCGCAGAAAAGATTGGCCACTGTAGCGGCGGTCGCTGAAAGCGCGTATCGACATTCAGCCATGTGCCATCTTCAAGCGCGATAGACAGTGTCAATTCAAGCCCCGAGATCTTGTCATGCATCATCTGCTTGTGCTCTGCGGCCATCTCCGGCGGCACTGACCTCATTGGCGGGAATTCGCGCTCAACCTCATGCAATTCTACTCGGATTTCGCGACTGTCTTCAGCGCCGAAAAATGACCTGACGCGCGCTTCGACAGCTCCTCCCGCGCGGTGATCAAGATGATCCACAGCCGCCTGCGGGTCGGTCCGAAACCGTGCCAGCGGCGAATCTGCGGCGCGAAGAATGGAGGCTCGCAACTCCTTTGGGGCCTGTTCTAGTAGCATGGCCACATTCGCAGCGCGCCCGGCCGCCTCTGCCCCGATCGCAGCGCGGACGGCGAGACTGCGTTCGTCCACGAACAACCAGAGGCTAATGGATTGAGCCACTACGAGGCTCCCAATAATGAGCAGCAGAAGTTGAACGCGCAAGCTATCCAGAGGCTTGCGGGTCACCGTTCGACCTCGACGTCCGTTGCCAGGCAATAACCTCCGTTTCGAACCGTTGTGATGATTTTTGGGCGTCCCGGGTTGTGCTCGATCTTCCGCCTGAGGCGGCTGATCTGGTTGTCGATAGTCCGGTCGAAAGCGGCCGGTGTTCGCCCAACCGTCAGGTCAAAAAGCTGCTCGCGGCTCATCACGATGCGCGGGCGTTCCAGCAGGATTGTCAGCAATTTGAACTCTGATGTTGTCAGCACATCCTCTCGGCCGTCTTCCGCGCCAAGACGGCGTGTGTCGGTTTCGAGCGTCCAATCTGCGAACCGTACACGGCTGCCTGTAAGACTTCCCGCCAGCGCTTCCGGTTTCTGCGCCCGACGCAGAATTGCCCTTATCCGCGCAAGCAACTCGCGCGGATTGAAGGGTTTGGGCAAATAGTCATCCGCACCGACCTCTAGGCCGATGATACGGTCCATTTCCTCTCCAAGCGCTGTCAACATCACGATTGGGGCCACCCCCTTGGCGGACAAGCGGCGACAGACCGATATCCCGTTTTCGCCGGGCATCATTACGTCCAGCACGATGAGGTCATAGCCGCCAACCTTGAGCAGGTCGTCCATCTGGACCGCATCGACCGCACTCGTCACGCGCATGTCGTTCTTTTCCAGATATCGTGCGACAGCTTTGCGAATTTCGGCGCTATCATCGACCAGCAGTATGTGGGGCGGGTTCGTCATGACTTCTATCTAAGCGATCGAAGGGTGATTGCCGAGAAAATTTGTCACGAAACGTAACACAGTCAGGCTTTGCGACAGATCAATACATATCCACTATCGATAGCTCCCCGTCACCAATTTATCGTGAAACATCTTCAAACAAAAGGAGCGAACCAATGAAACATAATCTCATGTTGATTCTTCTCACAGCCGCCGCGGTGGGTGCGGGCGGTGCCGTCTTGGCAGACAACGGCTATGGCAGCGGGCATCACGAACTGCCCGAGCGCGGTGAAAACACGCATTCTGGAGATACAATGAAGGGGCACTTCCGTCACATTGACCGAAACCAAGATGGGATGGCATCGCGCGCGGAGGTCGAAGCTCACGACGGCCGTGACAAATGGTTCAAGCGAAATGCACTGCTTGGAGAATTTGCCAATCCAGGCTTCTGACCGCCGAAAAATCTCCTGAAGTCAAGGCTGCAAGGTGGACATGGGTTTGTTTGAAACCGCTGGCCACTGACAAGTTGGCCGGTGCGGAAAGCAACCCCTAAGAGCGTGACGCTCCACAGTGTCGCAGTCACTTTATTCTCGACCAGGCAGAGGCGAACTCTGCAATCATGGCATGAGGTTTCTTTGGCAAAAACGACCGTGGTAAAAGTGGAGTGTTCTCTCTGAGCTCGGATGACCTTTCGCATGGCGCCACGCTCCTTTCTGCCCCGAGAACAGTTGACGACCCCGTTGTTGGATGCTGAGAAGTGGGCAGGGTAGTGGTCATTCACGTTGCCAGTGTGAAACGGATGTGCCGAAAGCCAATCGGTCCGAAACTTACCGCATGTTCCGGATCGAGGCCGGAGGTCAATCCTCGTAGTTCACCGGCCAACCTGTTTGGCCCATTGGCTTGCGAAGAGGCGGGCACCTTAGGGCCCGCCATAGCTTCAATCGTTCGGCCTATGGCATTCGGGCAAACTGATGCCCCGTGCTGTCGGTCTCGAGAGTCTTAATAAGATCAAGCGTTTCCGGGTCCAGAACCCATAGCTCGTTTTTGGCTGCGCTGCTCACCAGAAGCGCGTCGTCCACGCGCGCCATATGGTAGGGTTCGGGGCCGACGTTGACTTCCAGGCGTTCACCTGTGGCACGATCAATGCGTACCACGCGGTCGCGTTCGCGTGCGCTCGACCAGATTGCGTCTTTGTCGGCTGAGACGCCATGCAGCTCGCCGCTAATTTCGAACGAACTAAGGGTTTCACCACTGTCGGCGTCGACGATGGAAACCTTCCCTGTGTCGGACTCGCTGACGATCAGTTGGCGGGCCTCGGCATCAAGCAGCATGTGCTTGGGTGGACCTTGCAGTTTGAAGTTTCGCTTTACAATCCCGTCTTCTGGATCGAGTTCGCTGATTGTGTTGTTACCGGCATTGGAAACGAAGAAATTGCCAGTCTTCGGGTCGGCGATTGCATATTCCGGGATCGGGCCCGTGGTGACGGTCGCTGTCACCTCACCGCTTTCCAGGTCGATCAGCGAAACAGCATCAAGACCGGGATGAGTCACGGCGGCGAAGCGTTCATCCGAGGAAATTCCGACATGGTGAACGATACCGGGCACTTCGATTCGACGCAGGATTTCATGACTGTCGGCGTCGACCAAGGTGACCAGACTCGAAGCGGCCGGGCCGGCATCTTCTCCGCCTCCGTGGTGGGCTGCGTGATCCTCCTCGGAAACCTCGGAAGGCTTGGGCACCATGCCGACTTCGGTTTCCGTAAGACTACCGGCAACCAGGATGCCGCGGTTTGTTGCGCCTGCCAGTCCGTGAACGTTGTCGAGACCCTCGATGCGGCCAACAACCTCAAAGACTTCGTTCAGATGAAGTACTGTTCCGAGTTCTCCTTCCGGAATGTACACATCGGCTATTGCAGCGCTGCTAGTGATTACTACTGCACCGATTGCCAGTAACGGATTTCTCATAGGGTCGCTCCTTGTTTGCGCATAGGTTTCCGTGTTGATTTCCGACGCTATCCGAAACCGAAATGGATGAACTGCGTCGACTGTGCGTTCTCTATCGCGAGGCGAAGCACGGATGAAAGGAAGGCCATAGCCGTTACGAAACTTAAGCTGACTGCGGCGCATTTTGAGCGCCACAGTCGTGTTCGAGCTGCAGAGAATTTGACTTTCCTTTGTCAGCCAGTGCGCCCGTTGGATAGCCTCATTGGCCTCGCTGCGGATTGTCAAAGCGCTCTTCGAACATGCTCTTGAACTCTGATGCAGCCTCCATATGGGCCTCCACCTCCGCGCGCGTGACCTTGCCGTCCTTGTTTTGATCGGCGTGATCGAAATGGCCGCGCATCGTATCGTTCATGTGGATGTTGTTATCGCGGTCGGGCAGATCATGGTGCCCGGTTACATATCCCATGTCCGCGAGCGCTGCGCCGCCGAGAGCCGTGGCAAATGCGGTTGCGAGAATGAGCGTGGTGTTGCGTTTCATAGAGTGCCTCCTTTTGGCTTGTTGCCCGACCAACATGGCAAATGCGACGTGTCGCGCAACAGGCTCCCGGCGCTGTCGTGTAACGGTCTGTCGCAGAAGCCGACCTGGTTACATTTGGTGACAGATTCCCTCGGTATCTGACGCTTGATCCTGTAGATCCTAGACAGGATGAACGTGAGCCGGTTCGATGAAAGGACTACCTATGACACCAGTAGCGGCCCTGAAGATTGTCCTTGCGATGGTGCTCTGGGCCTTGTGCTTCCCGGTCATCGTGGCCGGGCTCAAATACTCGCCCCATCTAACTTTTGCCGCCATGAGGGCGCTCCTCGCAGGCGGCGTGCTTACAGTTTTGGCGCTGATCTTAGGGCGACCGTTTCCGCGAGGGCACCGGGTTTGGTTGACGCTAGCGGGAGTTGGCTTCGGTGCGACGAGTCTTGGCTTTCTCGGGATGTTTCACGCGGCAGAGTTTGTTTCACCGGGCCTTGCGACGGTAATAGCGAATACGCAACCTCTTCTGGCAGCTGTCCTCGCGGCGTTCTGGCTTGGGGAAAAGCTGTCCTTAATTGGTAGCGCAGGTTTGTTTGCTGGATTTGCGGGGATTGTGCTAATTGCCCTGCCGGATTTTCTGACAGACGGGAACGAGAGTTATGCCATTGGCGTTTTGTACATCATTCTTGCAGCCGCTGGCGTTACGCTTAGCAACGTCCTGATAAAATCCATTGCAGGAAAGGTGGACAGCCTTTCGGCAATGGGAGTGCAGATGCTGTTAGGCAGCGTACCACTCGTCATTGCGGCTATGTCCATGGAGGAGCCAACTACAATTAAATGGGCGCCCGCATTCATCGCGTCGCTTCTCGTCCTGGCCATGGCAGGATCGGCACTTGTCTATTGGCTGTGGTTCTCAGCGCTTGAAACAGTTCCATTGAACCGGGCCAATGCCTTCAGTTTTCTTATTCCGGTTTTCGGACTGACCTTGGGTATCGTTGTCTATGGAGAGAGGCTCTCTGTCTTACAAATTGTAGGCATCGTTATGATACTTTTAGGAATAGCGATGGTGCACCGCCGAAAGGAACGGACACTCAATGAGGTTTGAAGACGCAATCTTCCGAAGCAAACGAGAACCGGTCGTTCATCCGTCACCTTCGATGAACGAATTTGGGCGCCGCGTTATTTCGATCTTAATGCAATGTGCTCGCATCTCAATGAAATGGAGGGATGAGATATGACGGAGCCAGACAAAGAAACACGGGAACCCGCCCAAGACCGCGACCCCGCCGAGATCGCGCTTTCAGAGGGTCGGCAAGCCTTTATGGGATTTCTGGTGCGCCGCTTGGGCAACAAGGCGGATGCGGACGATGTTTTGCAGGAATTCTGCGTTCGGGTGCTGACGCGCAAAAACCAGCTACGAGATGTGGAGCGAATGGATTCCTGGCTCTACGCCATCTTGCGATCGACGATGAACGATCATTTCCGTAAGGTGGCTCGCCGCGGGCGCCTGACCGAAGCGTATGGCTGTGAACCCGAGGCACTGGCTGATGATGCCCCCGCACAGATGGCGCAATTTTGCCGTTGCGTGGATGGTCTGATCCCGGCGCTGCGGGATGCAGATGCCGAATTGATTCGTCGGATCGACTTCGGGGAGGAGGATCGTGCCGCGGTCGCCGTCGACATGGGCCTGACCCGCAACGCTCTTGGCGTGCGTCTGCATCGTGCCCGCGCGGCCTTGCGCGATGCGCTGACGGGTCATTGTGGCAAGTGTTGCAAGACAGGTTGGGATGACTGCTACTGCCCTCCAATCGGCTGCGAAAACCCCGAGGATCAGACCCACTGTGCTCCCAAGGACGCATCCAACTAATGCTGGGTGAATAGGCCAAGCTTGTAATGGTTTCTGCTAGGAAGCGTCGACTTCCGTGAAAGCCCATATCCGGGCATCATGGCGGGAGACACCAAAATGATCAGCGGAGAGGACAATACATCGGATCCGGCAATCCATAGGCGCCTCGCCTCCTCAACGGAGTTGTTTAGTCTCGTTCACCGGATGGGCTGCGCATGCGCATCGCATTCGCACCATGCCGATGCGCCGATTTCCCAAGAACTCTTTCGACGGATCGAAGGTGACGGCCAGAGTCTGGTTGAAGCGGCCAGAATTCTGGGCCTCGGACCCAAGGACTGCGCCTACCTCCTTGCCGGACTACGTCGCGATATGGCAACCGAACTCGTAGTTCTACTGCTGGATGCCGACAGACCGTGTCCTTTTGTTTCAAATGAGCCCAGCAATTCAAAGCTACGGAACGAGCAGTCTGATAGCAGCAAAAACCAAAAGAACAGCACTGCGGCTAACGGCAGTCTTGAAATCGACCAACATAAAGCGTCGGGGAGTACGGTCTCCGGTTTAAAAAGAGACAATTGATGTCTCATACGTAACCGTTGGCAAGACTTTCTCAACTACGCCACTGCAGTTGCGGGAGTAGTCGCAATGGGTCCTGCTGCCTGGGCGCTGATCAAATACATGAACCCTTCGGCCGATATCATCAGCCAATCAACCAGTGTCGTCGATTTAACGGACGCTACTATAGGACCCGGGAGCGCGTTTAACTGGGCGGGAGATCCTGTCTTTATATGGCGGCGTTAGCCTGCGATGATCGCTGAGGCGCGAGCGACAGTTCTGGATCAGCTCGTTGACCCGATTGACGACGTAAAGGAAACCCCCACCGTCGACTAGGAGTTGACAGCGATTAATCAGAACAGATCGGCTCTGGAGGGCGGTGAAGGGTTAATCGTGGTTCGAGCGTGCACCACCTATTTGGGGGGTCTGCCGGTGGGTCAGGATGGCCCTAGCGTTGGAGAGTTCGGCGAGTGGTTTTGCGCGTGCCACTGATAGCAGTGCGATCAGTCGGGTTGAATTGGAAAAGGTCCCGTACCGCGAAATCTCGGCGTTACGCCCTATAGCCTCGAGTCCGATTTGTTGCTGATGATCGGAGCGGCGTGACCTGGCGGATGGGTCGCGGAATTCACCGATTTTCCTGTAATGGAATGTCGTAGTGGGCGTCTCCAATATGAAACCATGATTGAAGGAGACCAAGATGGCTCAGAAATCCATCCAAAACGATGAATCTCAAACCCAAACCGCAAAGTCCGGTGGGTGCTGTGGCGGCAGTTCCGTCAACACAGCTACCGAAGTCCGACCCAAGGCCAGATCGTCTGTTGCACCCTTGGGGAAATGCTGCTGCAGCAAAAATTGAGATCAGTTGCGACACGGCCTCGCGTAGCGAGAAGGACAGATCAGTAGCTGTTCAACATACGTCAAGAGAAAGGTTTCATAGCCATGATCATAATTAGCGTTTTTGCGGGTTCCTGTGCCCTGCTTTTCGTCCATTCGTCCTACTCATGGCGAAATCGCGAGATAGCCATCCCGGTTGCCCTCGAACGAGATCACACATCGGACGCCATTTTTGGGCGCACATTGTGACAAAACGATACAGGAATCTTCGTGACAGCCCTTCGGCTGTGGGTGCAGTCATCGCCTCAACGAGGCAGCTTTGAAAGGTTTGGAAGGAGAAATCATGTCAGATTTCAAATCGGTTCGTATCTATCCCTTAGGAATGGCCCTTGGGACTCTGCTGGCGATCAGCTTCGTGCTGTGCGTTATCTTCGGCCTGATATTCCCGGCCGCCACCATGTATCAGGCCTGGCTGCCACTTCTGCCCGGCGTGACTTGGATCAGCTGGCCAAGCGTCTTTCTGGGGCTGGTCGAGAGCTTCGCCTATGGCTGGTACATTGCCGTGATTTTCGTACCGGCGTTCAACTTCTTTTCGCGCAAGGCGAAGGCATGACAACCCTACAAGATTGCCCCCAGAAGCCACCTTGTGGTCATCGTCCCTGCGCGTTGGGGGCGTCGGTTACATCGATCCAATAGTGACGAGCCAATCGCGAACAGGAAAGGACGCAGGATGAACGTGACGAAAGGCCGGGGCGGCAGGCAAAGAGAGGGTGACGAGAGCTATGACATGGTACCAGACGGCTATACCGGCACGGTCTATACCTGCTCGATGCACCCCGAAGTGCGTAGCGCCGAGGAAGGGAAATGTCCCAAATGCGGCATGTTCCTAGTGCCCGAAGGTGACGTTGGGCAGCAAGGGCATCATGATCATTCTGGGCACGCCCATGCGCATGGCGCCGCAACTGTCGGGGTGAAGAACGGCGACTATGACACCGTGCCGGAGGGTTTCAACGGCACTGTCTATACGTGCCCAATGCATGCGCAGGTACGCCATCCTGGCCCCGGATCCTGCCCGATCTGCGGCATGGGGTTGGAGCCTGAAACAGTCAGCCTTGAGGATGATGGCCCGAATCCCGAACTGGTCGACTTTACCCGTCGATTCTGGGCTGGTGCCGTGCTGACGATCCCCGTTCTCGTTTTAGCGATGGGTCCTTTCGTGGGTTTCACATATTTCATGGAACTGCTGGGCAAACGCACCTCACTATGGTTTGAGCTCGCGCTTGCAACTCCCGTGATCCTTTGGTCGGGTTGGCCATTCTTTGTGCGCGGCTATCAGTCGTTCCGGACGATGAACCTCAACATGTTCAGCCTGATTTCGATGGGTGTAGGTGCGGCGTATATCTTCAGTATCATCGCGGTCATCGCGCCGCAGATTTTCCCGGCCGGGTTCCGCGACGAGAACGGAAACGTCGGCGTCTATTTCGAGGCCGCCGCGGTGATCGTAACGCTGGTTCTGCTGGGCCAGGTGATGGAACTGCGCGCCCGCGAAGGCACCGGCAAGGCGATCCGGGCCTTGCTGGACATGGCCGCCAAGACGGCGCTGGTGATCCGCCCCGACGGCACCGAAGAGGAAATCGAGTTGGACCAGGTGCAGCTGGGCGATCACATTCGCGTGCGCCCGGGCGACAAGGTTCCGGTCGATGGTGTGGTGGTCGAAGGCCGCTCCTCGGTGGACGAGTCGATGATTTCCGGAGAACCCGTCCCCGTCGAGAAGGTCGCGGGCGAACCCGTTACCGGGGCCACGATCAACGGCACCGGCAGCCTGGTCATCGAGGCCACGCGCATCGGGGCGGATACAATGCTTTCCCAGATCGTGCAGATGGTTGCCAACGCACAGCGCAGCCGTGCGCCGATCCAGAAATACGCCGATCAGGTCGCGGGGATGTTCGTGCCAGCGGTCATCGCCGTCGCAATCGTGTCTTTCATCGTCTGGTCGATCTGGGGGCCTGATCCCGCAATGGCCTATGGCCTCGTCTCGGCTGTGGCTGTGCTGATCATCGCCTGTCCCTGTGCGCTTGGTCTTGCCACGCCAATGTCGATCATGACCGCCACGGGCACGGGTGCGCAGATGGGCGTGCTGATCAAGAACGCCGAAGCGCTGGAGCGGTTTGAAAAGATCGACACTCTGATAGTGGACAAGACTGGTACGCTGACCGAAGGGAAGCCCAAACTGGTCGCGGTGCTGCCCGAGGAAGGACATGACGAGGCCGAAGTCTTGCGCTTGGCCGCATCGCTGGAGCGCGGCTCAGAACACCCGTTGGCCGAGGCCATCGTGCGCGGGGCAGAGGAGCGCGGTGTCGATTTCACCAAGGCCGAGGACTTCGAAGCGGTGACCGGCAAGGGCGTCAAAGGCCGCGTCGACGGCAAGTCGGTTGCGCTTGGCAATGCAGCACTGATCCACGACATGGGACTGGATAGCGGCGCGCTGGTCGACACCGCCAACGCGCGGCGCGACGAAGGCGAGACCGTAATGTTCATCGTACTGGATGGCACGATTGCCGGATTGGTCAGCGTCGCTGACCCGGTCAAGGAAACTACTCCCGCGGCCCTCAAGGCGCTACATGAACAAGGATTTCGGATCATCATGGCGACCGGCGACAACGAGCGCACCGCGCAGGCCGTCGCTAGCCGCCTCGGCATTGATGAGATTCGCGCTGATGTACTGCCCGAGGACAAAGCGCGTATTATCCGCGAGCTGCAAAAACAGAGCCGAAAGGTCGCCATGGCCGGCGATGGGGTCAATGACGCCCCCGCACTTGCCCAGGCAGATGTTGGAATCGCGATGGGCACGGGAGCGGATGTGGCCATCGAAAGCGCGGGGTTCACATTGGTCAAGGGCAATCTCGACGGCATCGTGCGAGCCCGAAAACTGAGCCACGCCACGATGCGCAACATCCGCCAGAACCTGTTCTTCGCGCTTATCTACAACGCCTCGGGCGTGCCGATCGCCGCGGGCGTACTCTATCCATTCTTCGGCATCCTGATCGGCCCCATCTTCGCCGCTTTCGCGATGAGTGCGTCATCGCTGTCGGTTGTGCTGAACTCCTTGAGGCTGAGACGACTGAAGTTCTGAGCCAATGACGGCAGACAATTTCTCCCTTCGACAGCAACAGGATCAAAGTAAATGACTGAGCATAATCATAACCACGACAATCAGGAAAAGGGCTTTTGGAAATCTCGCACAGGCGTCTTTCTTCTGATTGCTCTGGGGATTGGAGCGTTCCTCCTCGCATTCGAACATCGTGTCCATATTTTCGGCGGCAATGGGTTTCTCGCGCTGCTTCTTCTTGGATGCGTCGTAATGCATCTCTTCATGCATGGCGGGCACGGGGGTCATGGCGGAGGTGACAAGTCATGATGCATGATCCAGGATATGGGCTGTGGATATTTGCCCTGCTGAATGCGGCCATTTTCATCATGTTTGCATTCAGCTTCTTCAAGCCGCAAACGGCGCGCGACTGGCGCAGCTTTGGAGCTTTCAGCGCGTTTCTCGTTGCGCTGTTTACTGAAATGTATGGCTTTCCTCTCACGATTTACCTGCTGTCCGGTTGGTTGCAGACCTCATATCCGGGCATTGACTGGTTTTCGCACGATGCCGGCCACCTTCCGGAAATGCTCTTCGGCTGGCAGACCAACCCGCATTTTGGCCCTTTCCACATCCTGAGCTTCGTTCTGATCGGGCTTGGATTCTGGATGATCTCGGCTGCCTGGCGAGTGCTCTACCAAGCCCAACGGAACGGTACGCTGGCTACCAGTGGTCCCTATTCGCGAGTCCGACATCCGCAATACGTGGGCTTCATCCTCGTTTTGACCGGCTTTCTGGTCCAGTGGCCGACATTGCTGACACTGGCAATGTATCCGGTGTTGATCTGGATGTACGTGCGGCTTGCTCGCGCAGAGGAGCGGGAAACCCGGGCCTCGTTTGGGGCCAGGTTCGACGCCTATGCCGCGCGTGTTCCCGCCTTCTTGCCAAATCTCACGCAGACACATGACGCAACTCAATGACAAAACGGGAGTGAACCCATGTCCGACAATCCAACCGATAGGGAAGCACACACTGATGGTATGGCGTCATGGTTTCCGACGGCTTACACAATCCTGTTCGGTCTGATCGTCATTGTCGCGACGCTCACATGGATCATTCCTGCGGGGCAATATGATCGCGCGATGAACGAAGAGGTCGGACGCGAGATCGCGGTGCCGGGCACCTATCAGACGGTCGAGCCCAATCCGCAGGGTTTCGTCGATGTGATGCTTGCGCCCGTCGCCGGGTTCTACGATCCGGACAGCTATGCGGCCAATGCGATCGACGTTGCGTTGTTTGTGCTCCTGCTCGGCGGGTTTCTGGGTGTGGTGAACGCCACCAAAGCCATCGATACTGGTATCCAAACAGCCATGGGGCGCATGAAGGGGCGCGAGATCTGGATGATCCCGATCCTGATGTCACTGTTCGCCTTGGGCGGCACGACCTATGGTATGGCCGAGGAAACACTGGCTTTTTATGCGCTGCTGATCCCGGTAGTCATAGCCGCGGGATTTGACGCCGTTACCGGCGTCGCGATCATCCTGATCGGGGCGGGCATCGGCACCCTCGGCTCCACGATCAACCCGTTTGCAACCGTAATCGCATCTAACGCGGCGGGGATACCCTTTACCCAGGGCATGGCGTTGCGGCTGGTCATCCTGATCGGCGGGCTTCTGACATGCATCGCCTACGTGATGCGCTACGCCTCAAAGGTGAAGGCCGATCCGTCCCGCTCGGTGGTCGCCAAGCAGCACGATGCACATCGTCGGATATTTCTGGGCGCTGACGATGCTGAATTCACCGAACCGAAGCTGACAGGAACTCAGAAGCTGGTGCTGGTCCTTTTCTTCGCCACCTTCGCGGTGATGATCTGGGGCGTGTCGAGCCAGGGTTGGTGGATGGCACGGATGGGGGCGCTCTTCTTCGGCATGGCCATCGTCGTAGGCCTGGTCGCGCGGATGGGGGAGAAGAAACTGACCTCTGCTTTTGTCGACGGGGCGAAAGACCTGCTTGGCGTGGCGCTGGTGATCGGCTTGGCACGCGGAATCGTAGTGATCATGGAACAGGGCTTAATCGCCGACACTATCCTCAACAGCGCCGCAGACACGTTGGGTGGCCTATCCGAGATTGCCTTCATCAATCTGATGCTCTGGATCGAGATCGGGATGAGCTTTCTGGTGCCGTCGTCTTCGGGGCTCGCGGTCCTGTCGATGCCGATCCTGGCCCCTTTGGGGGATTTTGCCAGTGTCAGCCGTGATCTTGTGGTGACAGCCTATCAATCGGCGAGCGGCCTCGTGAATCTTATCACGCCGACCTCGGCGGTCGTAATTGGCGGTCTGGCGATCGGCCGCGTGTCCTTCGACCGCTGGGTGGTTTTTGTTTGGCCGCTCCTGCTGATCCTCGCGATTTTCATCATGGCCGCGCTCAGCGTTGCCGCGACCCTCTAGATCGAAGGAGACCTTCCATGATCGATCATGCTCTTGGCGTTCATTCCGAAACCGGCAAGCTGCGGCAGGTTATCGTCTCGCCACCCGGCCTCGCCCATCGGCGCCTGACCCCGGACAATCGCGAGGAACTGCTGTTCGACGATGTCTTCTGGGTCAAGCAGGCGATCCGCGATCACGATGTCTTCTCGGCGATCATGCGCGAGGGGGGGGTCGAAGTCTTAGACGCGATGAACCTGCTCGCCGAAACGCTGGATATTGCAGACGCGCGTGCTTGGGTTCTGGACCATCGCATCACCCGTAACGATGTTGGCGTAGGTATGCGCGACGATTTGCGCGCCTGGATGGAAGAATTGCCCGGAGAAGATCTTGCTCGCTACCTCGTTGGCGGGTTCACGGTAGATGATCTGCCCTTCACCCCTTCAGGCATGTTCGGTAGCTATCTAGGACAGCACGGTTTTGTGCTCCCGCCACTGCCGAATTTCATTTTCACTCGCGACAATTCCGCCTGGGTCTATGGTGGTGTGTCGCTAAACCCGATGCATTTCGCGGCGCGCCGACCCGAGACGCTACTAATGGCGGCAGTCTACCGGTTTCATCCGACCTTTGCGGGCAAGGCGCGGGTCTGGTTCGGCGATCCGACGCGGGATTTCGGTGCGGCCACGCTAGAGGGCGGGGACATCATGCCAATCGGGCACGGCGTGGTCATGGTCGGTATGGGCGAACGCTCGACGCCCCAGGCTGTCGGACAGCTTGCCGAGGCATTATTCGCCAGCGGCGACGTGCAGCGCGTCATCGCCTGTCAGATGCCGCGGTCGCGCGCGGCGATGCATCTGGATACCGTTTTTACCCATTGCGGGGGGGATGTCGTGACCACGTTCAAGGAAGTGGCCGACGCGATCACCTGCTATGACCTGCGCCCCGGCGAAGGAAAGGCGCCGCTCGATATCCGGCGGGATGCCCGGCACCTGTTCGAGATCACGGCCGAGGTTCTGGGTTTCAAGGAACTCCGCCTGGTCCCCACGGGCGGCGCGGACGCAGCCGAGCAGTCGCGCGAGCAGTGGAACGACGGCAACAACGTGCTGGCGCTCTCGCCGGGCGTTGTGATCGGCTACGACCGCAACGACGACACCAATGCTGCGCTCGAGAAGGCCGGCATCGAAGTGCTGGCCATTCCCGGGGCCGAGCTCGGCCGGGGGCGTGGCGGCAGCCACTGCATGAGCTGCCCCACCATCCGGGACCCCCTCTGAGGAAAGGAAATCCCATGTCCTACAATCTGAGAAACCGCCATTTCCTGACGCTGCGCGATTTCAGCTCGGAGGAGATCGCCTTTCTACTGAAACTCTCGGCCGATCTTAAGGCCGCCAAGTACAGCGGCTACGAGGTGCCGCGCCTGACCGGCAAGGAAATCGCGCTGATCTTCGAGAAGGACAGCACCCGCACGCGCGTGGGCTTCGAAGTGGCGGCCCACGATCAGGGCGCGCATGTCACCTATCTCGGGCCGTCGGGATCGCATCTGGGCAAGAAAGAGACCGTCAAGGATACCGCCCGCGTCCTGGGGCGGGTCTATGACGCAATCGAATATCGTGGTTTCGGACAGCCCATTGTCGAGACGCTTGCGCAATATGCGGGCGTGCCGGTCTACAACGGCCTGACGGACGAGTTTCACCCGACCCAGATCCTCGCGGATTTCCTGACCATGCAGGAGCACTCGGACAAGCCGCTCAAGCAAATCGCCTTTGCCTTTCTGGGCGACGCTGGGAACAACATGGGTGACAGCCTGCTGATCGGTGGGGCCAAGATGGGCATGGACGTGCGTTTGTGTGCCCCGGAAAACCTCTGGCCAACGGAAGAAATTCGCGGCGAAGCCTCAGAAATTGCTGATCAAACCGGTGCTCGGCTGATGCTGACCGACGCGGTAGACGACGCAACGCAGGGTGTCGACTTCATTTACACTGATGTTTGGGTCTCGATGGGCGAGCCAAAAGAAAAATGGGCTGAGCGGATAGAACTGCTCAAACCTTACCAGGTGACAAAGCAGGTAATGGCGCAAACCGGCAATCCGCACACCAAATTCATGCATTGCCTGCCGGCGTTCCACAGTGACGAGACCGAGGTCGGCGCCGAGATTGCCAGGCATTTCGACATTACGGCGATGGAAGTGACGGAGGAGGTGTTTGAAGGTCCGGCCTCCATTGTTTTCGATCAGGCGGAAAACCGATTGCACACCATCAAGGCCGTCCTCGTCGCCACATTGGGGAACTGAGCCATGCTGGTCGTCGCAGCCCTCGGGGGTAATGCCCTTCTGAAACGCGGACAGCCCATGACCGCAAGTAACCAGCGAGACAACGCGCAGGTCGCGGCGCGGGCCCTCGCCGACATACTGCACGCGGGGCACCAATTGGTCATCACACACGGCAATGGTCCACAAGTCGGGCTGCTAGCGCTTCAAAACCCTACTGACGATGGTTATCCGCTGGATGTTCTGGGTGCGGAGACAGCCGGAATGATCGGCTACATGATCGAACAGGAGCTTGAGAATGTCCTGGACCACGACCGACCGGTCGCCACATTGCTGACCCAGGTCGTGGTAGACCGCAACGATCCGGCGTTCGGCGAACCGACAAAGTTCGTGGGGCCGGTTTATGATCGCCAGCAGGCACAGACCATTGCCGATGCAAATGGATGGACGATGTCGCAAGACGGCGCTAAGTGGCGACGCGTCGTCGCCTCGCCCGCTCCGCAAGAAATTCCCGATACCGGCGTCATCCGGTTGCTGCTCGATGCGGAAGTGGTGGTTATCTGCACCGGCGGCGGCGGGATTCCGGTGATCCGGCAGGATGATGGTAGTCTGACCGGGATCGAGGCGGTCGTCGATAAGGACGCGTCAAGCGCTGTGCTCGCCAAGTCGCTGGGGGCAGACGTCTTTCTACTGCTGACAGATGTCGATGCCGTCTACAGGGATTTTGGAACGGACATAGCCACGAAGGTAAAGTGGCTACGGCCGCAGGACGCCCTGCAATTCGATGCACCCGCAGGGTCAATGGCCCCAAAACTAGCGGCGGCTGCAACATTTGCTGCTTCCGGTGGATTAGCAGGTATCGGAAGATTAAAGGACGCGGCACAGATCATAGAGGGGGCCGCAGGAACACAAGTTTCGAGTAGGGTCGGTGGTAGAAACAGGTGAAGGTACATCGGTTTCGTATTGGGGCGTTCGGCGCAGTCGCAATTGCCATTGCAATCGCTTCCGCGCATACGCGGGCCAAGGCCACGTCTCATACAGCTATAATGCCAGACACGAAAATGGCCTCCGGACTGATCTTTCCCCCTATGGATCCTACCAACGGCCGCCTTTTATTCGTTTCGAAAGCATGTGTTGTTTGCCACTCGGTGAACGGTGTTGGGGGCAAAAATGCACCGCCGCTGGACGCCAGATTCATGGACCAGCCTATGAACCCCTTCGACTTTGCCGCGCGCATGTGGCGCGGCGCTGAAAGCATGGTGATGATGCAGCGCTATGAACTGGGCGATGTGATCAATCTATCAGGTCAGGAATTGGCCGATATTATTGCGTTTGTCCACGACCCCGAAGAGCAGACCAAGCTCTCTGCAGCGGATATACCCGAACTCATACAGTTGCTGATGGACCATGCGGACGCCGAAATGCTGGGAGTGCCTCACGATTGAAATACGTTTACATCAAACCTCAAAGGCCATCTCTCACGCCGAATGTGAAAAGGGAGAAAGCAATGCAGGCGCAAGATGTCTTGACGACAAATGTTATTACCGCGACTTCCGAGACGACCTTGGAGGAGGCCACCGCGCCAATGGTGGCAAGCCACGCAAGCGCGATGGCCAGGCTAGACCCCGCTTACATCAATGTCGTCGTCGAAGGCAGTCGCGTAGATGTCTGGGATCTTGCCGGTTTGGACGCCGAAGAAAATGCCGAGACAACCAGTCGCGATATCTGAGCTTGTCAATCACGATGCGTTACCTTGCCACGAAAACCCCCGCAATACCGTTCCGGCCGGTAGCGATACAGTCTGTTACAAAGATCTGCTTGAGCTTCCACTGCTGAAGTCCCCTAAAAAAAGTCATGACAAAGTCTATTGACCATACAGAGCGACGCGATTTCCTATATTTTGCAACTGCCGGAGCAGGGGCCGTAGTCACGGGCGCGGCGATCTGGCCGCTGGTTAACCAGATGAACCCTGCTGCTGATGTCAGGGCTTTGCTCAATATCCGCGTGGATATTTCCGAGCTGACACCTGGCACACAGCTCACTGTCAAGTGGCGGGGAAAACCGGTGTTCATCCGCTATCGAACCGAAGAGGAAATTGCTGCGGCGCGTTCCGAAAATGTCGCCGACCTACCGGATGCGATCGCAAGAAATCCCAACTTCGACGGGGACGTGGCGGCGACCGATGAGCACCGGGCAGTTCCTGGCCGCGAAGAGTATTTGGTCATGATTGGCGTTTGCACCCATCTGGGATGCGTTCCGCTTGGAAACGGCTCCGGCGATTTTGGAGGTTGGTTCTGCCCTTGCCACGGTTCACATTATGACACCGCCGGACGCATCAGAAAGGGACCCGCACCAGAGAACCTTCATATTCCGGAACTTTCACTGTCGGATGACTTGATTCTCGTTTTGGGATAAATGGCGCGCAGCGTTTCATTACATACGTTCGAGCGGATCGAAACTTACACTGTCTCGGTTGTCTTTTGGTCGGGATCTCGCTTTTGCATGCGAAAAGCCCACCAGATCAATGCCAGTCCGGCAAAGATCATTGGCAGAGACAACGCCTGCCCCATCGTTAGTCCCCAGGTTCCGAAATGCAGGGCGTGTCCGATTGGGTTATCCTCACTCACGAATTGCATATCCGGCTGCCTGAAGAACTCGACGAAGGCCCGCGACATGCCATAGCCCGCAAGGAACACCCCTGTCAGGGCACCAGGCCTTTTCAGCCAACCCTTTCGCCATGCCAGAACCAGCAGCAGGATGCCCAGCACCACTCCTTCGAGCAACGCTTCGTAGAGCTGCGAAGGGTGCCGCGCACATAGCCCCACTACGCCTGGGCAGGCTTGCGCGGCCTCTCCCGGGAAGATCACCGCCCAGGGAACGTCAGTCGGCCGGCCCCAAAGCTCGTTATTGGTGAAATTGGCGAGACGTCCGAGCAACAACCCCGGTGGCGCGGCCAGAGCCAAAAGGTCCGCAGTCCCAAGAAACGACGCGCGCTGGCGGATACAGAAGACAAGCCCGGCGACCGTCACCCCGAGAAACCCACCATGGAAGGACATGCCGCCTTGCCAGACCATCAGGATCTCCAGGGGGTTTTGCAAGTAGTATTGCGGCTGATAGAACAGAACGTAGCCAAGGCGTCCGCCCAAGATGACACCGAGGATGATCCACGTGAGCAGATCGTCCAGTTGCGCGGGCTTCATAGGTGGCCCAGCATCCAACCAGAGCGCAGGACGCCTGACGGTCCGAACGCAAATTCGCCAACCTATTACGATGCCAACGATGTAAGCGAGCGCGTACCAGCGCAGCGCGAGGTGAAAACCCCAAAAATCGACCGAAAAGACTTCGTGGCCGATGTCGGGAAACGGAAGGACGGCGGTCAGCATCGTCTGTTGTCCTACATTTGCGAGTGAGATTCGGATTGAGCCTCTTGTGGTGGACGATGGCGCAAAAACAGCCCCACGAAGGCAAAGACAGCGACCATCATCCCGATGGAGACCAGCACGATCAATGGATCACTCTTCCACTTCAGCGCGGTGAACGCCGCCAGCACGACGATGTCGAGCGCGATCGCGCTAAGCAGAACGGCCCCCACGGCGCCGATTTCCTGTCGCAGGTGCCGGAACACGCCCCAATGGATGACGATGTCCATCACCAGATAGAAGAACGCACCAAGTGAGGCGATCCGGCTGAGGTCGAAGAATACCGCTAGGAAACTGGCGATTACCACGGTGTAGACCAAAGTATGGTCTCGGATCGCACCCGGCATACCAAAGTGGCTGTGGGGGATCAGTTTCATGTCGGTCAGCATGGCAAGCATTCGGGAGACCGCAAAAATGCTTGCGATTAGTCCTGAGGACGTCGCGACGATGGCGAGAAGAACGGTCAAGTAAAACCCCGTTCGGCCCAAGGTTGGCCCTGCGGCCTCAGCAAGGGCATAGTCTTTTGCGGCGATGATCTCTTCAAGGCTAAGGCTGGAGCCGACGGCGAAGGCGACCAGAAGATAAACGATAACGCAGATGCCGATGGATGCAACGATGGCCCGGCCGACATTGCGGTTCGGGTTGGTCACTTCGGCACCGCTATTGGTGATGGTCGTGAAGCCCTTGAAGGCTAGGATCGAGAGCGCAACGGAGGCCACAAAGCCGGTTATTTGGGCCGATTGCCCGTCCGTCGCCGCCTCGAACGAGATACCGCCTGCCCAGAGCCCCGCTGCCCCGAAAAGCGCAATGCCTCCAACCTTCAGGATAGCCATGACGATCGAGAACAACCCCACCGATCGGTTGCCGGCAGCGTTGATGAGATAGGCAAACACAATCAGGCCCACACCAAGGGTAGGAACCAACCATTTGGTCTGCTCGACGCCTAATCCCTCCAAAAGGTATGTGGCGAAGGTCCGCGCAACGAGGCTTTCATTGATGACCATCGACAGCGCCATGAGCAACGCAGCGCCTGCGGCAATGGTCGTCGGGCCATATGCCTTTTGCAGGATCATCGCGATGCCCCCAACCGAAGGATAGGCATTCGACATCTTGACATAGGTATAAGCGCTGAACGCGGTAACGATCGCGCCAGCGATGAACGAGAGTGGGAAAAGTGGCCCAGCAAGCTGAGCGATCTGGCCGGTCAGCGCGAAGATGCCAGCCCCAATCATCACGCCCGTGCCCATCGCGATAGCGCCAGCCAGCGTGATGCTGTTCGCCTTGTATTCAGATTTCATCTAGACATTTCCCTTTCTGGATGCGCGTGCCTTCCCGGCCGAGAGCGTCGGTTCACCGGACTGGGCCTTCCAACACATGTCGCATACCGGATCGCCGGCCGAGAGCGTATGCGGTCTGCGGTAATGTCCCCGCTTGCCATCGCCGGCGATCAGATCGGCACCGGGCCAGTCATAAAGGCACCAACTCTGCCGGAAGGCCTCGAGCAGTTCGGGGTCCGCGTGACGCGCCGCCGCCGTCCGAGCGAATGTTTGCGGCGGGCAATGTGTGAAATGCGTTTTCAGGTCATCACCATCGCGAAAGACGCGCGCGGCATAGCCGGGGGCGCCCACTGGACGGAAGGGAAACACCAGCAGCGCCCGGATCGTCCAGCGCAGCCTGCGTCCCGGATCGCGGCTGATGAACCGCGCCGGCAGCGACGACAGGCGCAGCATCCGGCGGTAGAGGTCCCATCCGACATCGGCGACGACCGCATGCGCGCACCCCGTCTCGACTCCGTGGTGCCGCAGCGCCGCGTCGGCCGCGACGGTGTAGATGGCAAGCTCCACCATCAGCCGACTGCCGGCATCGGGCAAACCCTGCAATCCGGCAATCTCCCGCATCTCTTCCGCTGCATGATCGAGCGTGACGAGAAAACGCTCGATGTCTTCAGGCAGCCAGCGCACCTCTTCGCCATCTGCAAGGTGCAATGCCCGATTGCCCAGTTGCCGGCGGCAAGTCCGCAACAGCCCGCGCCGGATCAGCGCGCGAACGGCTCTCCAGCCCGGGGACGGGCGCGCGTCGGGCCTGGGGGTCGCGGTCATGAGCGTGCCTTCCTTCCGCGCTGCTCGCGGATCGCCACGACGATAAGGGGGGTCAGCGTAAGTGCCCCCAGCCCGACAGCGGCCCAGGCGGCTCGCCCGGGCTCGCCGCTCACCGCCTCGTTACCGAAATGCGCGAGAACGAAACTGGCGGGGATGATGCCGGCAAGCGTCGCCACAGCGAAACGCCAGAAATGCAGGCAGCTGAGACCGGCAGCGTAGCTGACGATGTCGAACGAGATAAACGGCATCAGCCGGCTGGCGAACACGGTCAGGGTCAGCACGTTCTGCGATCCGAGCCAGCCCTTGTCCACCGTCTCGCCCAACCATCTGGTCAGCACATCGCGCCCCAGGAACCGTGCCAGTGCGAAGGCCGCCAGGGCGCCGAGTTCGGCGCCGATGACGATGTAAATGGTGCCGATCGTATGTCCGTATGCGGCACCTGCCGCCAAGGCGATAGGTGCGCTTGGGATCGGCGTGGCGACGATGGCGATCGTCATGAGGGCAATGATGACGATCGGCCCCCATGCGCCGGCGGCGCTCACCCAGGCCGATATCCGCTCGCCGCTGAGGTCTTCCACGAAGCCCGACAAGGGCCCAAGGAACAGCGCCGCCGCAGCGGCCACGAGCGCGACCGCGAGAACGATTTTTGCGCCTGTTCCAACCGTGATGCCCTGTGCCACCTAACCGCCCTCACGGTAGATAAAGGATGAGGAGAAAACCGGCGGCCAGCAGATCGAAGACCACGCAGAAGGGAATGTACCATTTCGGCACCGGCGCACCGAAGGCGCCATTATGGTGCAGCAGGTCCCAGGCCGCATGCGCCGCCAGCCCCAGCGGCAGCGCAAGCGGCGTCCAGAGCAGACCGGCAAGCGCCACGAGCGCGTAGAAGGCCGCGACCCCGAGTTCCATACAGAACATCCCGGCTGAAAGGGCGGAGGCGCCGAAACCGATATAGGCGCCCCCGATCAGGGCCAAGGTCAGGGCGGCGATAGCCACCGAGACCTGTTCAGGCACCCAAAGGTGAACGGACGCCAAGGCTAGGAACAGCCCCGCACCGATGGCGCTCGGGCCCAGTGGGCCTGTGGTGATCCGGCTGACCTGGCTTCCATCGTTCGACATTGGGCAATGCATCCTCGTATTTGCCGGGGTTGCGTTCGAGTCGCTACAACCCTAGGCCTTCCAGTTGATGGAATCTCAAGCCGTAATCGTGAAATCGCCACTTCACGCCGCGTCGACGGCCTCACGCATCATCTCACGCACATCGATAGCGACCTTGTGCAGCTGATCGTTGTCAATCGCCTGCATTGAGGCCACCGGATCGATCGCGCTGACCTCGGTGCCGTTGTCCACTTCGCGCAGGATGACATTGCAGGGCAGCATCGCGCCCACCCGTGGTTCGATCCCGATCGCCTTATGGGCCATCTGCGGATTGCATGCCCCCAGAATGCGATAGGGTTCGATGTCGGCGTCGATCTTCTTCTTCATCGTCGCCTTCACGTCGATTTCGGTCAGAATGCCGAAGCCATGCTCGGCCAATGCATCGCGAACCCGCAACTCGGCGTCATCGATGCCGACATCCTCCAAGACGCGGTCATAGGTATAGCTCATGTCGATTTCCCTTCGGGTCATTTGGAAAGGTACTTGACCAACGCCAGTACTCCCAGCACCGCCAGCACAATAACGAGCAGCATCCAGAGGCCGCCCATTCCGAAACCCATCATTGTTATCTCCTGTTGCATCAGCGCGGAGACGGCGCCGGCTTGAAGGCCGGCGCCTCCAAGCTCAATTGCTGTCGCTGTCGCCAGTGTTGTTCATACCGGAGCCCATGCCCTGGCCGCTGCCTTGCTGGCTCTGCATCTGGCTCATGCCCGAGCGCATCTTCTGCATGCGCTCCATCTTCTTGGCCGGCGCCGCTATTTCCTCGCTGGTGATGGCGCCATCGCCATCCGCGTCGAGATGCTGGAAGCGGTCGACCATCTTCTCGCGGATCATGGCGCTGTGAAGCGCCTCGAACTCGGCGATCGAGAGGTTGCCGTCGCCGTCGCTGTCATACTCGGTCAGCTTGGCCTGCATCTGCTCGCGCATCTCCTGGGGCGTGACATTGCCATCGTCATCAGCATCCAGCATCCGCATCATGTCGTGGCCCATCATGCCGCGGCCGCTTCCGTCCATCATCCCGCCGTGCATCCGGTGCATCTTCTTCATCATGCCGGACATATCACCCATCATCCCGGAACCGCCGCCCTGCATCATCATGCTATCACCGGCGGGTTTTGATTTTGAACCATGGCCATGGTCGTTCTGAGCATAAGCTGCCCCACCGACCGCGGCTGCAGCAACCACTGACAGGGCAAGAAATGAATGTCGTAGCATGGTGATCTCCTTTGTTTCTGAATCACATCGCCGATGTAGGGGTTTACAACTGTCCCTTCATCTATTCGCGAGAGACTTTGTTGTAACGTTTTGTATCGAGACACCTGCCGGCAATTTCCTGCTTGTAAGTGTGAAGTCTTCCGAGAAGACTCTCCACATATACATTGGAAGTCTGGCGCGCGCCGCGGCGTCCTTTTTCGCCTTGAAGCTCCGCACCGCAGGTCAACCTAAACACTGACAGGGATGCGCCGCGATGTCGGGTCGCTCACGAGTCATCATCCATGTCAGCAGAAACCCGGCCAACAGCAACAGCCCGCCGCCATAGATCATCCCCTTGGCCGGGACCTCGGCAAAGACCAAAAATCCCAGAGTACTCGCGACGACCGGCGAGACGATAATATCGACGAGGGAATAGACGTTCGCGTTGAGAGTCTTGAGGACGATGGAGATGCCGAAATAGGCAAATCCCGTCGATACCAACCCAAGCGCTAGCGCCCAGACACCAGCTGGTACGATGATGCCCAGCTTCTCGTTTTCCGACGTACCCAGCACTTCACCTGTACCATAAATCAACAGCGCCGGCGACAGGACGACCGCTGCCGTCAGCATCGACCAAGCGATATCGTTGCCCGTCTCTGACTTGCCCTCATATCGCATGTAGGTAATCATCGCCGCATAGATCGCGCCGTCGGTCAGCGCGACGAGATTGCCGAACATGTATCCACCTGAGAGGGGCTTGGCGAGCACGATGCCGACGATGGCGATACCGAAGACGAGAACATGGCCCAATCCTGCCTTCTCACCGAGGAAGATTGCCGAGAAAATAAAGGTAAAGAAGGGCGCCACACTCCAGAAAATGACGGCATTGGCAATCGGTACCAGCGTCATGGCGTAGTTGAAGACACTGATCTGCGTCGCGATAAGAACACCGATAACAATGGTGTCCTTCAAATTCCCCCAGGGTAGGCGGATCGGTCGGCCTGTGGCGACTGGCAGCGCGAGTATCAGGAAGGCGGCGGCTGTCAGGATCGCGTAGAAATTCAACGTCTGAATCGGGATTCTGCCGTCGGTCAGCTTGACGAAGACACCGATCGTCGCCTCGGACAAGGTGATCAGAAGAAGAAGCAATATAGTTTTCATATCCGGTTTCCGATCTGGCTAAAAGCGTGGCTAGGCGACGCGCAAAGCGGCCCAATTAATCCAAGGGTCTCGCACCCCGGCAGTCATAGATGCGCATCGGGTGCGGTCAGGCCTGATTGTGGTTCTCGCCCGCAGTTATGTCGATGGCTTCTGCATCGCTTTCATCAATGCAACGGTCTTCGACCTGCAAGGTGACGAAAAAGAAGCCAAAGCGCTCCCGCAACATTTGATGAGCTGCCTTCAGTATCTCCTGCGGATGGCCGCCGTCGCGAATACGCAGGTGGGCTGAAAAGACATATTTGCCGCTGGTCAGCGCCCAGGCATGGACGTGATGTGCATCAGCCACGCCATCGACGGTCTCCAGGTTCTGCTTGACGTCGCGCAGACTTACATCATTTGGGGTGCCTTCCATAAGCAGGTGCATGGAATCACGCAGTATCCCCCAGCTTGCCCAAACCAGTACGAAGCCGAAAGCCATGCCGAGGATTGGATCAATGAGCAGAAAACCCGTGAATTTTATGACCAGCGCAGTGATGATGATCAACAGACTCCCGACGAAAGTCTGAATAATGTGCCAGAGCGCGCCCTTGACGTTCAGGTCGCTCTGACTTTGCTTCCAGATCAGCCCGAGCGAGATGATTTCGGTCGCAAGGCCGCCAGCCGCTGCCCACAGCATTGGGCCGGTCGGCAGATCTATAGGAGATCCTAGGCGCATTGCCGCCATCACGATCACCACGATTGCCATGGCAAGCAGGAACCCGCCATTGACCAGCGCGCCGATGATCTCCGCGCGATACCAGCCAAAACTGCGGTCCTCATCCGCCGGACGGCGGGCGAGTCGTGCCGCAATAATTGCCACGAGGACGCCGCCCACGGCGGAGAAGGTGTGGAACGCATCCGAAATCACAGCAATGGAGCCGGTCCAGAGACCGATTGTCATCTCAATGATGAAATAGACACCCGTTAGCCAAGCTGAAATTGCCATGCCTCGTCCGCTCTGTGGCATGTGACCTGCGTGTCCCTTACCGCCCATCATGGTCTCCTTTTCAGTTTGGTTCTTAATCTTTAGCGCACCCTCTGGTCGTTCATGAAAGCAGCAGGTCGCCCCGACTTGCCGCCGGGACGACCTATTTTCAGAACATCAGACGCGTACCGATCACGATCGAGAATGCATCCGTATCGTCACCATTGGCGCGGAGAATATCCTTGGTATCGCCAAACGAGGCTTCATAGTTGACGCCGATATAGGGAGAGAACGCGCGGTCGATAACGTCGTAGCTGAGCCGTGCCCCGAGCTCGACAACCGCACCGCCCGCGCCCCGTTCACGCGCCAGATCATCCTTGAGAGGCAGATCGATTTCGATACTCGGCGTGAGGATCAGCCGATTGGTCAGAAGCGCCTCATATTCTGCCTCGAACCGGAAGAAGGGATGTTCAGAGACAAAGAGATCGGCATCGATCTCGAACCACTGCGGTGCGAGGCCTTTGACGCCGACTACGCCTGCGTAGCGGTCGGGAGCGCCATCAGGCGTGTCCGCATAGGCCCCTACCACGGCGTCGAAGAACGTCGAGATCGGGAACTGCAGACGCAGCTGATTTTCCAGCTTCTCAAAATCATCCGATGTCAGACCGAGTTCCGCCTCGCTTCGCCAGACGAATTTCAGCTCATCCGACCCCGCAAGGGCATCAAAATCCCAGACGAAGGCATCCTCGCCATCCATCGCGCGATATTCGAACTGCTCCGCTTGAAAACCCCAGATCAGCGGCTCGGCCTGCGCAACCTGAGCCAAGGGTAGAAGGAGGCCGGCTAGTCCGGCCAGTTTGAAACGTTTCATCATGCTTTTCCTTATATTGACTGGCTCAGGCTGGGCGCCCCTTAACCACAACCTTGCGGAACATACCGCCGTCGGCGTGGTAGGAGAGGTGGCAGTGGAAGGCCCATTGCCCGGGGGCATCAACCTCAACTTCCATGTCGGTCGTTGTGCCCGGCTGGACGCTTACCGTATGCTTGATGGGATTGCGCGCTCCCTGACCGGTATCGACGATAGACCACATCCCATGCAGGTGCATCGGATGCGCCATCATTGTCTCGTTGATGAATCGGATACGCACGCGCTCGCCATAATTCAGTACGATTGGATCGGCATCGTCGAATTTCACATCGTTGATCGACCAGATGTAGCGCTCCATGTTACCCGTCAGACGCAATTCGATGGTGCGCGACGGGGCGCGGTTCCGATAGAGCGGTCGTGCTGCGCGCAAATCCGTGTAGGACAAGAACTTTCCGCCATTATAGGCTTTGGGTGTAAGCCCGCTGCCGGGCGCATAGAATGGATCACCTTCGCCTGACATCGCCATGCCGGAATGGTCCATCACCTGCGGTGCCGGTGCACTGGCAGCACCCATGTTCGAGTGATCCATGCCTTGCATTTTGGAATGATCCATGCCGGTCATGTTCTGCATGCCGCCGACGTTCTGCATGACGTGGTCACCCATATCCATACCCCCCATCATCCCGCTCATGTCGGCCATGGTGAGCAAAGGCTTGGGCCGGAGTGGTGGCACGGCCCCGGCATAGCCCTCTCTGGGTGACAGCGTCCCGCGGACGAGAGCGGTGCGACCCATGGACTCGGCAATGATACTATAAACCTTGTTTTCCCGCGGCTGGACGATGACGTCAAAAGTCTCCGCCACGGCAACACGCAGTTCATCCACCGTGACCGGCTTGACGTCGTTGCCGTCAGCCTGGACCACGGTCATCTTCAAGCCCGGGATACGCATGTCAAAATAGGTCATGGCCGAGGAATTGACAATTCGCAGGCGGATCTTCTCACCGGGCCGGAACAGCCCTGTCCAGTTCTGCGATGTGCTGCGCCCATTGATCAGAGCGGTAAATCCCTGCACATCCTCAATGTCCGTTGGCATCATCCGCATCCGCCCCCACATCCCACGATCCTTGAGCGCGGCTTTCAGACTGTCCTGACGCGAGTCCTCAATCAGGGTCTGCAAGGTGCGTTGTGAGCGGTTGTAGTAGTCCGGCATCATCTTGAGATTCCGCATGATCCGGCTGCCCGGATGCGGGTGCTTGTCGGCCAATTGAACAACATAATCGCGATCCGCTCGGATCCGTTCACCGTCGCGTGGCTCGATCACGATGGCACCGTAAGCGCCATCGGGCTCCTGAAAGCCCGAGTGGCTGTGGAACCAGTACGTGCCGGCCTGCTGGATCGGGAACCGGTAGGTGAAGGTTTCACCCGGAGCGATACCGTTGAAGCTGATACCGGGGACGCCGTCCTGCTGGAAGGGCAGGATCAGCCCATGCCAATGAATTGAGGTGCTCTCGCGGAGGTTGTTGGTCACGTTTATGGTGACTTCCTCGCCTTCCTTGAACCGCAGGATCGTTGGAATCTGGCTCTTGTTGTAACCGACGCCCATTTTCCGAAAGTTCCCAGTATCGATCCGAACCCGGTCGACAGTGATATCATAGGTCCCCTTCGATGTAATCTTGGGTGCTTCGTGCGCGCGCAGCGCCGTCGGCATGGCAAGCGCGGCAGCCGCGGTCAAACCGAACTGACGCCGGGACAGACCTTTTGCCAGATGTTCCGACGAACTGAGCGCTATATCGGAAAGCGCACACTGTTTTGCTTTGAAGAGTCGCATACTCTTCTCCTTTGTGATGATTGAGTCGAAGGTTCGCCCGATCAAGGCAGACCTCGAGTAGTTTCTGAGGAGTGATCCCGAGAGTACCTGAGGTGTTTCAGGACCACCCCAACAGGGGAGCCCGTCACACGTCCACGCCGTTTCTTATTTGGACGAGACCGGAAACCTCAGCCGTAAGATGCAGGGATGAGAATCGAAGCGCGTTCAGACTCGCGGAGGGGGCGAAGAAGCTTCCGGCTTCAAGCTTTCTGCGTCGACCGCGCGAGACCCATGATAAACGTGCGCGACAAGGAGCTTCGGTTCGGTTAGTGCATGATCGACGTTAGAAAAAGTGACGCAATGCACCATCATACCAGGGCAACCGGGGATAGTATCCTCCGCCACAAGATGTGCGCCACAATCACGAACGTCCACCGCTGCAACGTGGCTCCAATCTTCTTGCGGCGAGCCAGTTTCAGGTCCGACAAACGGCATGGCCGCTACCATCAAGACGATGAGCGACAGAATATGAGCCATTCGTGTAAATCTGAAAAAACGCATACGTCCCGAACCCTTTCGTGGTTAAAAAAGCGCGATTGCCAACAAAGATCAAGGATACATTTCGTTACAATAATTTGGCCTCTAAGACGTTGGTTTTTCTTGACCTTCCAGCGCTGGAACATAGCCCCCTCCGACAAATGATGGGTTAGTCTGAGGCTGGATATGCGACATTTACCAAAGGGTTTGCCTGAACGGTCCCGGTTCCTTTCAAAAACAAGGCTCAAGGATAACGACGTTCACTGCCCCGTTTCGCAGGAGCCATGGCTCGAGAAACTTGAACAGCCAATCCAATTCCATCGCGAAAGCTCTTCGTTCAAATATTATGAGCTACGGAGCGTCGTCGATTCGGTTGTTCCCGCCACCTTTAAAATGGTCGCTGCAACATGAGCAAACTTGGTTGGATCATCGCCGGAGTTCTGGTCGTCGGGAGCGGTGCGCTTCTATGGCAGGTCATGCGTCCTGCACCAAGTCAGACCGGGCATTCCATGACGCCGCCCGACATGTCGGGTATTGCTGAAGGTGCGCCCATCGTCGAGGTGAAACTGCCGGACAACTTGGCGTCCCTCGCGCAAATAGGAGAGCGCGCCTTTAACGCGAAATGCGCAGTCTGCCACGGGGCCAATGCAGCGGGTCGTGAAGGGAAGGGACCGCCTCTGGTGCACAAGATTTACGAACCCAACCATCACTCGGATATGGCCTTCGTGATGGCTGCGAAGAATGGCGTCCGATCACATCACTGGCGCTTCGGAAACATGCCGCCGGTGGACGGCGCGACAGACGCCGACGTGAAAGCGATCACCGCCTATGTGCGCGCGCTTCAGAAGGAAAATGGGGTTTTCTGATGAACTTGACGCGGCGCTCGGGCGTAATCCTTATCGCTTGCCTCACCATATTTGCGATCTCGGTCGTTCTTTCAGGCGGAACAGAGATGTCGCTTGGGACTACTGATTTCCAGCACGTGCAGATTGCATCAGAAGCCAACGCCTCGGCGCATCATGAATATGGCGAAACCGACCGATCAGAGGACTGTCATCCAGGCATGGCCTGTTCTTTAATGGCAATTGGCACCCAACAGAAAAATATCACCCGGACACGACGTGGCTTTGACGTGAAGCCGCTGACGTTTTCCTTGGTGGCGAACCGTTTCACGCCAGAGTTTGACCCGCCACCTCCGCGACGAGCGGTCTGATTTCAACCCAGAACTCTATACTCGACCAATACAAGGAAACTGAAATGCAACCTTATCTCAAAACGATCACAAGCGTCGTGTTTGCTCTAGCAACATCAGCGGCATTTGCCGGGGCAGGCCACGACGACGGTCACGGTGATGGACACGCAGCCATGATAGGACAACCCGGCGACCCGGCAAAGGCGGATCGCGTTGTCGAAGTCAGCATGACCGAGATGGCGTTCGACCCGTCGAACATTGAGATCATGGAAGGGGAAACCATCACTTTCGTGGTCAGCAACGACGGTGAATTCGTGCATGAGTTCAATCTCGGCACGGAAAAAATGTGGCAGGGCCACTTGGACGAGATGATGAAGATGATGGACACCGGCATGATGACGGTCGACAAAATCAACCACGACAAGATGATGCAGGCCGGCATGATGCATGACGATGCCAACAGCGTTCTTTTGGAGCCAGGTCAAACGGCCAAAGTAACCTGGACCTTCGGCGAAAAGACTGAATTGGGCTTTGCGTGCAACGTGCCCGGACACCGTGAATCCGGTATGGTCGGTGAAATCAGCTTTATGCAGCACTAAGTCATTGACTCGTCTCACAGCGATTGAGTCGACAGCAAAGTCTTCAGAGAAGGGCGCTCATGGCGCCCTTTTTTGTATTTTCAGTTCGCTAGACCAACATGATATCGCTTCATGGCCATCGCCCTAGCTTTGAGAACCGACCGGCCACTTTCAACCACCGGACAGTTTCGTCCACTAGGCCTCCTAGGTCTGCACGGGGTACCCGGTGTCGTTCTGCCTGAAGACGACCATCCGGCCTTACGGCCCATTGCGTTTAACACGGCAGGGCGCAGTTGTGACTTTCGGATGCGCGCTGCTTGTCTTGCTGGCTTGCTTCCTTGACGCGGTGCGCCCAGGTCACAAGCCCGATGCTTGAGAAAACAAGCACAAAGCCGACCAGGTGGATCGGGTAAAACTTATCCCCAAGCCAGAGGTATGACAGAGCCAGCGCAGACGCTGGCATCGCACTCATATAGCCCGACGCCGTGCTTGCAGACACCTGGCTCAACCCGCGAAACCAGATCAACGTTCCGATTGCGAGCGGGCCCATGCCCCAGACGACCAGCGCGATCCATGCGTTCAGCGAAGGTTCGGCAAAGTCGAAGCTCGTGGCCTGGTAGAGTCCAGGCCCGGCAAAGAGCAGCACGGCCACCCAGACGATGAGCGGCAAGGCGACGACGGGGCTCAATTCCCTGATCATCTGCTTGCCCAGGATCGAATAGAGCGTCTGGCTGGCCACTGCGGAGAAGACCAGAACGCTACCCAGGACCAGGGTCCAACCCGATGCCTGGATCGACTGGCCCGACACGTTGATCACGAGCACACCGGCGACGGCCAGCGTAATGGCCAAGAGCTTGCGCCAACCCAGGCTGTCACCCATGAAAACCACCGCTGCTGTGGCCATCGCCGCCGGACTCAGGCTCATCACGACCGAACCGACCACACCGTTCACGCGTTGCATGCCGTAGAGCAGGAACAGCGTGAAAGCAACGATGCCCACGCCGCCGATCACAACGATCTTGATCCAGTTCTGCCAGGATATTTGGGGCAGTTGTTTCCGATAGATGAAGAGGAAGGGCGTCAATGCCAGAGCGGCTATTGTCAGACGGAGAAAGGGCCCGAGGAAGACGGGGAAGGCTTCTGACACGATCTTGGCGGACGGGGTGCCGGTGCCGAACAGCGCCATGCCGAAGAAGAGCTGGGCATAAACCAGCAACTGGCGTTTGAAACTCGCGTCCGTCATCTATGCTCCTACACTCGCCGCAAAGGTTGGCTCCATGGACCATTTCGAAAATTCAGAGAATTCCCTTTAAGTATGGCCCGAGGGCTGCATTTGCCGAAATTGGCGCTCGTCAGGCCTTCCCCCACCAGACGAGCAAGGCAGCAAAAGCGGTCATCGCGATAACATAAAAAGCAAATATTACAAATGCAAACAATACGGACCCAGATCGTCCCGGAAATGCCTTGGCAAGCTGGCCCAACCCCTCCGAATTCTCGACAGCCGTGACATAGAGCGGCAGCGCGCTCACCAGCGTGGCGTAGAGATAGACGCCCGAGATGTTCTCGAAAAGGAACGAACGCACCAGCGTCGGCGCAACGACTCGCAGGGCCGACGCACGGCTCCCCCCAAAGGATCCAAACCAATCAGCTGACAAGACATAGATCAAGGCATGCAGCCCTACAAAACTGAGCACACGCACGGGCAGGTCTGCAAGAACGATGAAACTGAGTTTGTAGCTGCGATCCGGAGTGGCAACAATCCACGCAAAGAGAAAGAAACTCACGTAGTTCAGCAAGAAGACAACCGGAAGACCGTTCGTCACGACCTGCCGCAAGAACCTGCTCAGCGGCGGACCACCACCCAGCAGAAGAGTGCCGAAGCCGGGGGTCAGTATCACGTAAGCCAGAAGCACCGGGATCAGGCCGAGGAGGCTGAAAACGAGTGTATTTCGCGCGAAACGCAGGGCCGGCATGTTGATGGCGAAATGTTTCCGCATGAACCGCAATCTGACACGCTTGTTGAATGAAGGTCGATAGCACGATTGTGGTGTAGGAAATGGATGAGCAGCCAGCCTAATTAATGCTCGATGCTTTTTCGCCTTTGGGTCGAACAGGATAGATACCTGTGCGCCTAACGTGCCCCGGTAACAAACAAAATTTTGTGAACGTGTAGGAGCCTTAAGAGCTAGGGCCACAGACAAAGAATGGTGCTTTGGGGCGAGTCACCGATGACTACCCCATGCCGTCGGGTACGAACAAAAATGCGTTCGGGTTCTACTTGGCCCAACGTCCAATTTTTTGGGTTACGAAACCCTGAACCAGATGGAGATGACGATGACCGACGAGAGAATGGCGCTTTTCGATCTGACCGAAAAGCAGGCCGACAGGGATCTGGTGCGCGAGATGCTGGCCTATGCGGCCGCCCGGATCATGGAGGTGGAAGTGGAACTGCGCACCGGCGTCGCGAAGGGCACGCGCTCACCGCTGCGCGAGGTTCAGTGCATTGGATACCGGGAACGGGACAGGGGTGTGCTTGTCGGCACCGCGGCGTCAGGCAAAGAGTTCAGGGCACTCACGCGCGCATTTATTGGTCAGGATAATGTAGACCAGATGTAGTGTCGCCAGTCCCGCCAGCAGGCAGAAAAACGAAATGTATGCAAACTGCAGGAAGGCGATATCGACCACGATCACCGCCACCAGCGTCAGGGCGAAATGGCGCATGTGTTTGTAATGCGACAGCGCTGGCGGCAGGGTGATAAGGGTCACGTAGATCGTATTGGTCAGCCAGCGCGGCATCATGAAATCCAGCCACATGGATTTTTCATAGGCCAGTGACTGATTGTTGATCTCCACCACGACCATGCTGCTGTTCAGCCCGTGCGGAATGTAGAGCAACAGTCCGAAGGCCAGTCCGATCAACGCCATGAGGCGAAACAACCGCTTGCGGGGGCTGTCGTCCGGTTCCAGCACGTAGACCGAGAATGGCACCCAGATCGGCCACATGAACCAGGTGAAAAAGATGAACCCCATTGCCCCCCATAAAACCGTCAGGGGATCGCTTCCGTTCATGCCGACCCAGACAAAACCCTCGGTAAACTGCTGCAGTCCGGCAAAAAGCGGCATCAGGGCAAGCGGGAGATAGCGTTTGTTGCGCCTCCACGCCACAATTGAAATGGCCGTGCCGCCGCCAACAAGAAAAACACTGGCGGCAAAGCTGACTTGCGCGGACAGGCACATTTGACTTCCCTCTGTCCCGTTTGTTCGGATCGTCAGTTATGCAACGCTAAATCACCGGCCACCCAATTGGAAGAAACCAATTGGTGACCTGTGTTCTTGAAGTCCCAAGCCCGGATTCTTCGGAGAACTGTAATGATCCGCAGCTCAAAGCGTCTGTGCATAACGGCAGCTTGGGCCCTGGCATTGGCTTGATTGTGCCGCGCTGAGTAAACCCTTAACCTGATCGGGATGCGACAGCCTAAAGGAGTTGCTACAGATGAGCGAGCTTTCCCAATACGCGATCCTTTTCGGGCTGAGCGTCGGTGTGTTCGGTTTCGTGCTCAGCCTGTTCGGGCTTGCCCGTGCCATCGGGCGCGCCCGCTCGGAACCTGGCAAGGACGTGCCCGCCACCGCCGGCACCCTGTCGCGCGATCCGGTCTGGGTACGCTACCATGCGCGTTATGCCGGTTATGCTCTGCTGTTTCTGGCCTTTGATATGGAGATGGCCTTCATGTATCCGTGGGCGGTCGTCTATCGCGAAGAAGGGCTGATCGCTTTGCTCGACATGGGGGTGTTTTTGGCCATCCTGTTTCTCGGGCTGCTCTATGGCTGGAGCCAGGGCGCGTTGAGGCGGCAATGACCATTGCCGGGGCGCACGCGGGTGCGATGACAGGACTGAGAAGGCTGATTTCCACCGCCATGGCGCGCGATCTGACAGCCTTTGTGCTGCCCGGCGCGTCTGTCGCGCGGTCGATGGGGCTTGATCTGGCCGGGTCGCCCCTGCGGATCGTGGGTACCCCGCGCCATGCGAACCTGTTGATCGTCGTTGGCCCCTTGCCCCCCGGTCTGCGCGATGCCGCTGCCGTCGCCTACGCGCAGATCCCGCGCCCGCGCGCGATCCTTGCGCTGGGTGCCGGCGACATCGCCCCGTTGCCCGATGCGGACATGTCGGCTCCGCTGACACAGGCCGGGCTGCACTCCGGGCTGGCCGATCTGCGCCGCGTCGTCGCGGCGGGCGCTTTTGGCGCGAACACCGAGGAATTCACCGCCTCCGCTCTTGAGGTGCGCGTGGAATACACCTGCCCGATGCATCCCGAGATTGTCCGCGACGCCCCCGGAGACTGTCCCAAATGCGGCATGACGCTGGTGCCGCGCGAAACGGCGTCGAGCAGCGGGCATGACGGCCATGTCGGGCACGGCGACCATGATATGCCCCGG
Source organism: Roseovarius indicus (assembly GCF_008728195.1). Lineage (NCBI taxonomy): Bacteria > Pseudomonadati > Pseudomonadota > Alphaproteobacteria > Rhodobacterales > Roseobacteraceae > Roseovarius > Roseovarius indicus. Next base: position 70,365 of record NZ_CP031600.1, on the reverse strand, counting down.
GACGACACGGCGAGGCCCGCCGGTCATGCGCAGGCCGGGCATGGCGCACATGCCGGTCATGCCGACGACGCGGGCGATGCGGGGTCCTACACCTGCCCGATGCATCCCGAAGTCGTGAGCGACGCACCGGGCAAGTGCCCGAAATGCGGCATGTTCTTGGTGAAGGCGGATGAAGTGGAAAGTCACGGTCATGGACATGGCGATCACGGCCACGGCACCAAAGCGCACGGTGCGCATATGCACGGGGATCACGTGGCCCGTTCCGCGCAGATGCACGATAATGCATCTGGTGAAGATCATCACGGACATGAAGGTGATGGCGATCACGGCGGCCATGGCAAACCGGAGGAACATGCTGGGCACAATGGTCACACCAAACATGGAGACCAATCCGATGCCGGCATGGACGGCATCGAGCCGCATTTCATGTCGATGGTCGAGATGACGGAGGGCCAGCCGCGCAGCACCGACGGGTTGCAGATGGATTGGATCGAGGTACCGTTCGGGCCGTTCTTTTCCGGCCTTCCGGCTGGGCTGCGCCTGACCCTAACGCTGGACGGCGATACCGTTGCAGCCAGCGACGCCACGAGCCTTGTCGGCGCGACGAACCTTATGGATGGGCCGCAGATGAATGTGACCGATTTCGTCGACCGTCTGGCCGCGATGATGCCGCTCAGCCCCGTGGCCTATCGCACGCTGGCCTGCGCAGCGATCGAGGATGCCGCTGGTGTCGAACCCGCCGATGACGCGCAACGTGGTCGCGCGGCGGCCGTGGAACGCGAGCGGATCGCCAGCCACCTGAACTGGCTGGCCGATTTCGGCCTGCAGTCGGGGTTTCTGTGGCTCGCCGCGCGGGCCGGGGCGTTGCAACTGGCGGTCCAAGACGCCGGTGCCGACGGGATCGCCGCGCAGGCCGGGGCGATCCGGCGGCTGACCCGCCGGGTGCAGGCGGCACCGCTGATGCGGATGCGGCTGGGTGGCATCGCGCCCATCGGCAAGGACACCCCGGCGAGCGGCCCGGTGGACCGGGCGCGGGGCGGCGGGTCGGATGCCCGCATCGACGATCCAACGCTGGCAGCGCTCGGTTTCGAGATGCGACTACAGGAAGGCGGCGATGCCCTGGCCCGGTTTCGGCTGCGCTGTGACGAGATCGCACAAAGCCTCGACCTGATCGCGGCCGCCGGGATTATTGCAATGCCGCAGGTGCGGGATGTGAAAACGGTTTCGGGCGAGGGCGCGGCCCGCATCGAAACACCGCGCGGAGCGGCGCAGCTGCGCGTCAGGCTGGTGGATGGCAAGGTGGTCCAGGCTGATCTCGACACACCCTCCACCGTGAACCTTGCCCTGGTCGAAACGCTGACGGCGCAGCAGGAACTGGGCGATGCCTTGACCGCTGTCGTCTCGCTTGACCTGTCGCCGTGGGAGATTCGCGGATGACCATTCTTGTCGTTCTCTTGTCGCTATTCGCGGGGGCCTACGCGCTGGCCGTCATCGAACGATGGGCAGTGCACGGCCATATGAGCCTGACCGGTCCGGCCTGGGCCGCACTGGCGCTCTTGGGCCGGGAATCGCTGCTGGCGCGCAAATCCGACCGGTTGTTCTTTGAGCTTGGGCCGGTGCTGCTTTTGGTGGCGGGATTGTTGGCGGTGGCGGTGATTCCGCTGGCGCCGGGGCTTATCATCACCGATCTGGCGACCGGGGCGCTGTTTCTGAACGCTGCTCTGGCCTATGTGCTGGTGGCGCTGATCATGGCCGGTTGGGGGCCGAACGGGGCCTACGCCATGATCGCGGGCTGGCGGTTTCTGGGCCAGTTCATCGCCTATGCGATGCTGATCGTGATGCCGATCACCGCCGTCGCCATGCGCGCGGAATCGCTGTCGACGGTAGAGATTGTCACGTCGCAGGCGCAGCTTTGGAACGTGCTTTACCAGCCCATCGGATTTGTCCTGTTCGTCGTGGCGGCGATGGGGCTCGCGTGGTTGCCGCCGCTGGACCTGCCCGATGCGACCGGCGAATTGGCCGGCGGGGTCGAGGCGGAATATACCGGCGTGCGGCTGGCGGTGCTGCGGCTGGCGCGGATGGTCATTATCCTGGCGCTGGCGGGGGCGACCGTGACCTTCTATCTGGGCGGCTGGCTGGGCCCGTGGCTGCCCGCCTGGGCCTGGAGCGCGATCAAGATCCTGGCCGTGGCTGCGGCCATGCTGAGCATCGGGCGCTACATGCCGCGCATCCGCGAGGCGCGCTATCTGGCGCTGAGTTGGAAGCTGGGGATCTCGCTGGCGCTGGCCAATATCTTTGTCGTGGGCGTGATCGCGCTGGTGGTGCCGATATGACGGTTCAGATGATCTTTCTGGCGTTCTTCGGCGCGGCGGCGGTTTGGTTCGGCGTCGTGGTCTTTCGCACCCATTCGATGGTGCGTTCGGCGCTGGCGCTGCTGTTTTCGCAAACCGCGATCGGTGCGATGTTTCTGGTCATGCAGGCCGAGTTTCTGGGTGTGTTGCAGATCATGATGATGGCCACGGAAATGAGCGTGATGGCCATCTTCATGGTGATGTTCATGATGGATCCCGGCGGCATGGGCAAAATGGACATGACCCACCAGAAACGCTTGTCGCTCTGGGCCGGGGGCATAGGGCTACTGGCCGCCTTGCTGCTGGTATGGCTGCCCGATTGGGGTCCGGTCGCCCTGTCCGTGCCGGGCGCGCATGAACAGGCCGCCGATTTGGGGCGCGAATTGCTGGGCCGGTCGATGTTGATCTTCCAGTCGGCGGGTCTGACCATTCTGACCGCCATGGTTGCGGCCACGATGGTGGCCATCGTCCCCAACGCGGAGCAGCGCAAATGATTCTGGAACTCATAATCGCCCTCAGCGTCGGCGCGGGGCTGTTCGGTATCGGACTTTATGGCGCGCTGAGTCAAACCAATCTGGTGATGATCATCATGGGGGTCGAACTGATTTTGGCCGCGGCACTGGTCAATCTGGTGGCCTTCTGGCGCTATTTGCATCCCGATGAACCGGCCGGTCAGATGTTCGTGCTGATCGTGATGGCGGTGATGGCGGTCGAAATGGCGGTCGGCTTTGCCATCGCCATCGCGCGGTTCCGGGTGCGCGGATCGGTCGAGATGGAAGAAGCGCGGGAGTTGAAGGGATGACGATGCTGGCGCTCATCATCCTTGCGCCGCTGCTGGCGGGCCTGGCGGAGCTCGTGCTGCGGCGCGCACCCGAAGCGATTGCGCTCGTCGGCGTCGGCATCGGGTTTCTGGCGGCGATGGGCACCCTTGCGGGGGCCGTCGCGGGCGATGCGGTGCAACTGGTCCTGCCGGGCCTGCCGCAGAAGCCCCTGCGGCTGGTCGCGGTGCCGCTGACGGCGGTGTTTTCGGCTATGGTGGCGACGGTGGCGGCCTGTGTGCTGGTCTATGCCGTCGGGTACATGCGCAGCGACCCCGAAAGGCCGCGCTTTTTCGGCATCGTGCTGCTGTTCGTCGCGGCGATGCAGGCGCTGGTGCTGGCGGGCGACTGGATCACCGTGCTGGCGGCGTGGGAATTGATCGGCTTTTCCAGCTATCTGCTGATCGGCTTCTGGCATGGGCGTGACGGCGTGCCCAGTGCCGCGACACGGGCGTTTCTGTATACCCGCAGCGCCGATCTGGGCCTTTATCTGGGGATTTTCGTGCTGATCGGCTGGGCCGGCACCTCGGAAATCTCGGCTACATTGGCGATCAGCGGCACGCCCGCCCTTGTCGCCGGGTTGCTGTTGCTGGTGGGCGCGATGGGCAAGTCGGCGCAGGTGCCGTTGCAGGACTGGTTGCAGCGCGCCATGGCCGGCCCGACGCCGGTCTCCGCTTTGCTGCATTCCGCGACGCTGGTGGCGGCGGGGGCGATCCTGCTGATCCGCGTGGCCCCGATGCTGCCCGCAGGCGCGCTGATTGCGGTCGGGCTGGTGGGTGGCGTGACGGCCGTCGTCACCGGGCTGATCGCGCTGGCCGAGCGGGACCTGAAGCGGCTGCTGGCCGCCTCGACCTCCAGCCAGTACGGGCTGATGCTGCTGGCCATTGGCGCGGGGGTGCCGGTGGCGGCGCTGCTGCACCTTATCGCCCACGCGGCGATCAAGAGCACGCTTTTTCTGGGGGCGGGTGTGTTCCAGCATGATCGCGACAGCACCGACATGGATGCGGTCGCGGGCGCGGGCCGGGCACGACCGCTGGTCCTTTCCGCCTTCGCCGTTGCCGCGGTGGCGCTGGCGGGTATTCCACCGCTGGCCGGCTTCTTTTCCAAGGACGCGATCCTTGCCGCCGCGCTGGCGGCCCCCGGGGTCGTATGGCTCGCGCCGCTGGCGCTGGCAGGCACGGTGCTGACCGGCGCCTATATGGCGCGGGCGCTGCGGGTGCTGTGGCAGGGCGAGGCCCAGCCCGTTCTGGGCAAGGGGATGGGCTGGATGGGCGCGGGCATGGCGGTGCTGACGGCGCTGGCGGCGGGGCTTGGGTTCGCCTTCACGCCGCTGGAACATCTGCTGGAAGCCAAACTGCCGCCGGAAGGGCCTGCGATGATCCTCGGGCTTGTCGCGGCGCTGAGCGGTCTGTTGCTGGGCTGGTTCGTCGCCCCGACCCGCCTGATGGGGCCGGTTCTGCCGATGGCGCAGCGCGGCTTTGCCGTCGCGGGCGGTATGGACGGGCTGGTGCTGCGCCCGGCGCTGGCCTTTGCCGCCGCCTGTGAAGGTTTCGAACGGCGTCTGCTGGCCGCGCAACTTGGCCTTGTGCGGATCTTGAGCCTTGGCACCGCATCCAGTGCCGAGCGTTCAGACAACCGCCTTTATGCCGCGACCCTTCAGGTGGGCCGGATGAACCTGCGCCTTGGCGACGGTGCCGAAAACACCGACACCCATGGCATCGACGGGCTGATCTTCGGCCTTGTCGCCCGGACAATCGCCGCCGGCCGCCGCCTGCGCTTGCTGCAAAGCGGGCTGATCCACCGCGAACTCGCCCTGACCGTCATGGGCATTGCCGTCATCGCGGCGGTGCTGCTGATCTTACCGATGTCCTCCTGAAGAAAGACGACCCCGCCATGCCCCTTCTCTCGATCTCCGTCTTTCTGCCGCTTCTTGGTGGCGTGCTGCTGATGGCCCTGCCAAACAAGTCGGCGCGCATCGCCCATGGCGTTTCCATCGCCATCACCGGGCTGACCTTCCTTGTGACGCTGGCGATCTGGGCACGGGGCACGCTGCCGGGCGGTTTCGCGCAGGTCGAGGAAATCGCCTGGATCCCGGCCATTGGTGCCGCCTACCGGGTTGGCGTCGACGGCCTGAGCCTGCCGCTGATCCTGCTGACCTCGCTGCTGTTTTTCCTGTCGGCGGTCTATGCGGCGCGGATCACCGACCGCCCGGCGGTCTTTGTCGCGCTGATGCTGATGCTGGAAACCGCGTCGATCGGCACCTTCGCGGCGCTGGACGCGCTCTTGTTCTACGTCTTCTTCGAAGTGTCGCTGGTTGGCATGTATTTCATGATCGTCGGCTGGGGCTATGAAGAGCGCCAGCGCGCCGGACTGATGTTCTTCATCTACACGCTGCTAGGCTCGCTGCCGCTTTTGCTGGCGATCATCGGGCTGTATCTGGCCACGGGAAGTTTCGACATGCGTCTGTGGATCGAGACCCCGCCGCTGACCGGGCTGGCGGCGATGCTGGCGCTGATCGCGATGCTGTTCACCTTCGCGGTCAAGATTCCGTCCTTTCCGGTGCATACTTGGCTGCCGGCGGCCCACGTGCAGGCCCCCACGGTCGGCAGTGTGATCCTGGCCGGCGTGATGCTGAAATTCGGCACCTATGGCCTTGTGCGTTTCGCCTTACAGATGACGCCCGACGCCTTTGCGCAGGCCGGTCAGGTGGTGCTGGCCTTTGGCGTGTTCAGCGCCCTTTACGGTGCCTTCGTGGCGCTGGCGCAGTCGGATCTGAAGAAGATGATCGCCTATACGTCGGTGAACCACATGGGCTATGTGGTGATCGGCGTCGCGGTAGCGGCGCTGACGCTGGACCCTGACCTGCGGGCGGTCGCGCTCAATGGTGCGACCTTGCAGATGGTCAGCCACGGCATCGTCACCGGGGCGTTGTTCTTTCTCGTCGGCATGTTGCAGTCGCGCGCCCACGAACGCGAGATGACCGCGTTCGGCGGGCTGCTGGGGCAGGTGCCATGGCTGGGCTGGGCCTTCGTGCTGTCGGCCTTTGCCTCGCTCGGGCTGCCGGGGCTGGCGCATTTCCCGGCCGAATTCCAGATCTTCCTGGCCACACTGAATGCCCAGCCCTGGGCCATAGTGGCGATCGTCGCCATCGTGGTGACGGCGGGGCTGTATCTGCGCGCCATCGCGGCGGTATTCCTGGGCGAGCTGAACGAAAGATGGGCGGCGATGCCCGATCTCGACCGGGGCGAGATGCTGGCCATCGTGCCGCTGCTCATCCTTATCATCGTGATCGGGGTCGCGCCATCGTGGTTGCTGAACATGATCGACGCGACGATGCGGGCGCTGCAATTCTGATGGCGCGCGACCTGTCCTTTCTGTTTCCCGAACTGATGCTGGCCTCGACGGTCGTGCTGATGCTGGGGGTCGAGATGCTGCGCGCGCCGCGTCTGGCACTGACATTCGGGTTGATCGGGCTGGGCCTGTCCACCGCGCTGACGTGGCCGCTGCTGGAGGCCGATACAAGCGTCTTTGGCGGCACCTACCGCGTCGATCTGCTTTCGGGCTGGGCCAAGCTGATCCTGCTGCCGGGCACCGCGCTAGCGCTGCTGATGACACGGGCCGAGATTGCCGGGCAGGACCGCGAGGGCAGCATTTACACGCTGCTTTGCCTTGTGACCCTGGGGGCGCTGATGCTGGCGGGCGGTGGCGACATGATGCTGCTGGTCCTTGGCGTGGTGCTGACCGGGCTGGGATCATTCGCAATGGTGGCCTGGCCGCGCGACGATGCGGCGACCGAGGCGGCGATGAAATATCTAGTGTTCGGCGCCGTCACCGGATCGGTGATGATCTACGGGCTGACCTTCTGGTTCGGTGGTGCCGGATCGACGCTTTTTTCCGAGCTTGGTGCGCTTCAAAGCAAGCCGCTGATCGCGCTGGCTGGGCTGGTCGCGGTGATGATCGGGTTGGGCTACAAGGCGGCGCTGGTGCCATTCCAGTTCTGGGCACCCGACGCCTATGATGGCGCGCCGGTATCGGTCGCGGCTTTTCTGTCGGTGATCACCAAGGTGGCGGCGGTTTTTGCCTTTGCGCAGGTGCTGCGCGATCTGCCTGTCGCTACCGGCTGGCCCATCGTCGTCGCGCTGATCGCGGCGGTGACGATGACATTCGGCTATCTGGCGGCCCTGGTGCAGAGCAATGTCGTGCGGCTGCTTGCCTACTCCTCGGTGGCGCAGGCGGGCTATTTCATGCTGGGGATTGTGGCGCTTGGCACCAGCCCGTTGGCCCTGCCTTCGGTGATCGTGTTCGGCGCGGCCTATGTGGCGATGAACCTTGGGGCCTTTGCCGTCATCATGATCGCGGGGCGCAATCTGGACAATTTCAAGGGCTTCGGTCGCGCCCGCCCGGTGGTCGGCGTGGCGATGGTCGTGTTCCTGCTGTCGCTCACCGGCATTCCTCCGCTCTTCGGCTTTGTCGGCAAGGTTCTGCTGTTCGGTGCCGCGATCGAGGCGGGCTATTTGTGGCTGGCGGTGATCGGTATCCTCAACAGTGTGCTGGCGCTGGCGGTCTATCTGCGCATCGTGGTGCCCATGTATCAGGCGCGCGATGGCGAAGTGGGCCGGGCGGAAATGGCCGCGCCGCTGTTGGTCGTGCTGTGTGCGACCGCGCTGGTGACGGCGCTGATGGGGTTGTTCGCGGGGGTATTTCCCGGGTGACTTAAGGCGCGGTTTTGTGCCAGTCGGTCAAAGTGGTGATCTTGCTATCCTAGCCTGCCAGCGGCTCGGCCATTCGCTCCGCATTTCCGGGATTAAGCAGCGTCTCGATATCACCATAAGCGCGGCGGGTGGCCACGGCGCCTGCGGCGATACAATGACGCTTTAGACTGAATTCAAGTGTGCCGATCGACTGTCCGAATTCAGGCTGGATCACAAGGGGAGTGGGCAAAACTTGGGGGTCAGGCTGCTGCTCTGCGGTATGCGCCAGTCAATTGCCCATCAAGAACGGCGGCCCGCACGATGGCAACGTGATGCGCGCCCTTGGGTGACCATCTCATGCGTCGGCGTTTTCCCATGCGTGTGTTGCCGATGTCGTCCACGCAGCCTTCAGCACGGGACGAGGAGATCGGAAGATCATTGCGATATCGCCGCCCAAAGTTGGTGTCGCGTAGCCCTTTATTGTGAGATGAGAAATCCAACGAAATCAACGGCGGGAGTGGGCAAAACCTGGGGGTGTCTGTGTATGTTGGTGGTTCATTGAGAGGGGAACTGCCATGGACGTGCGGATTATAGTCGAGACGACCTTTGAGAACGGAACCACAAAGAGGCATCCTCTCGGCCGTTTGTCCCGCCCGTTTCGACGCACGCAGCCTGAGGGGTTCGGGTTGTTACTCGAAGATGCGAAGACGATCCTGGGGCAATTACAGAATGCGATCCTGCTCGACCAGATCGAGGAAGTTTCCGAAGCCAGCAGAATATGTCCTGACTGCGACGAGGTCCGAGCCATACATGATTATCGGCCTCGGGTGCTCGACACCCTCTTCGGCAGGTTCCAGGTCAAGGCGCCGCGCATTCGTCGCTGCGCCTGCGATACAAAATCCGACGACGTCCTGGGCGGACCGCTTTCGCCACTCGCTCATTTTTTTCCGGACCGGTCGACTCCGGAACTGCAACGCCTTCAGGCCGAACTTGGGGCACGGCATTCCTTCCGGGAAGCGGCACGAATCCTGGAAACCTTCCTGCCTTGCGCGAAGCAGGTGAATACATCGGTGCGCAATCGTCTGGGCAAAGTCTCCCGGGAGATCTGCGACAGCGAGCAGACTCAGCCTGTAATTCCTTCGGCCGCCGAAGAGGCGTCTGCGTTGACGGTTTTCCTGGACGGTGCGCATATCCGATGCCGACCGGAATACCAGAAGCGACACCTCGATGTTGTGGTTGGCAAGATCGAAAGCCACGACAAGTGCCGCCGCTTCGGCCTTGTTCAGCAGGCAGTCCTGTCACCTGCCAGCCAGCTTCGCCAGGACTTGAGGGCTCTCGGTTGGGATCACAAACAAACCGTCACGGTGATTTCGGACGGGGAACCCGCCCTGCCGAACCTCGTGCGCGTCGCCGTCGGTGGAAAGGTTCGCCACATTCTCGACTGGTGGCATATCTCGATGCGCATTCAGCACGTTGAGAACGCCGTAAAGGGCCTGCTGCAGAGCAGGGGCTTCTCCGGCATTCCAGTGCTGTTCAAACGTCCCGCCGAAACGCTGCGATGGTACCTTTGGCATGGAAAAGTTCTAACGGCCACGACCAGTCTCCAATGGTTGATGGTCGATTGCACGCGGCTGGCTACAGATGACCGCGTGGCGACTGATGCGGCCCGGCGAGTGCAAGCCCGGTGCCGCGATCTGTACTCATACCTTGCAAACAACATGGACAGCCTGACCGACTATGGTCGGCGGTACCGCGCGGGTCTTCCGATTTCTTCGTCCCGGGCAGAGGGCTGCGTGGACGACATCGGGAACACCCGCATGGGCAAGCGCCGCCGCATGAGATGGTCGCCCAAGGGAGCCCACCGCGTGGCCGTTGTCCGCGCCGCGGTTCTCGACGGTCGGCTAACCGGCGCGTACCAAAGAGCCGCGTGACCCCCAGGTTTTGCCCACTCCCAGACGCGACGCGTTTGGCGACAATTTTTGCCCTTAATTGTGAGATACGGCTGTCATGGGGCCCCTGTTTCTCGCGCACCTTTGCGCGATGTGATCAACCGCGGCAAGCAATCGAGGCTCCTTCTCGAAGGCGCGCAAGAGAGCAACCCTTGCATAGTCGTCGATGCTTTTGCTGACGATGGCTGCCTTAGCCAAGGGATGAGATCGAGCGGCGGCGATTGCGGCGAGGCAGAACAGCCTAACTTCCGATCTGGGGTTCTGGACAGCGAACGACGGATCCCCGCGGAAGGTTTTGAGTGACATGGCAAAGGTGACTGCGCGCATTGCGCGCCGAAGTTGCTTGGGGCCGCGCGAGCGCGCGGCGCACTCAAGCATCTCTGCCCCGCGGCGCGCTCGGTATATCAGTTTTCCAGATATTTGTTCCTCACGGAGTTTGCCAAGGGTCTGCACAAGTCTCGTCCCGCAAACTTGGCAGTCAAATGCCCAGGCCCGCCTCCAATGCCTGAGCGAAAGACCCTCTCTGGCGCATTGCATGCAATGCTGGAATGGCATCTGAGCCGTCAGCGAGGCTTCTCGTGGCGTCATTGCCGGAAAGGTCAAAGATCGAACAACATCTGGGTTAACCCGTGCGGCGTTGGCAATCTTCGCCGCCGCAGCCGCGTCGACGTTGAAGTCCAAGGCGGTGCCATGCGCGGTATCGATTCTGAGATGAGCCAGTAGTTCCGCATCATCACAGTAGTTGGCCGCCGCCAGCCGAGACAACCAACCTGACAACAACTCGTCTGGCAGCGGCGCGACAGTCTTGGGCAGCGGGTGCGGCTTCACACCCGGGACTTCTGGAGCCGCCGATGGGGGTTCGCATGGCGCGACCAAACCGGCGTCCATTTTGCGATTGCGTCATCGGTGATGCATTCCTCGCCTGTGATAATGGCGTCGATGGAAAGATCCTTGACCAGAGCGAAGATGCGCGAGGTCACCCCACCGGTCAGTGCCAAGACCTGCTTGAGAGATTTGACCTTCAGGTTGGACTTCTTTTCCAGTGGCATGGCAGCAATAAGGGTCTGGATCATGTCCGAGAACTCGGCATCGTCGCGCCAGTTTGGCAGATGATGTTCGTCCAGCCGTCGGGCAAGCTGGATATCACCGCGAATAGCATCGACGGCCTCGCTGACCCCAAGGCAGACCAGTGACACCTCGAGTTCATTGCTGAGATACCGCAGGACATTGAGAAATCGGCGCTGTTCGCGGTGGGTCCCGGCCAAGAGATTGTGGACCTCGTCGATCATGATCATCCGCAGGCCAAGGTCGCGTAAGAGCGCGATGACACGGACTTCGAGGGAAGCCACATTTTGAGCGCGGGCGCTAAGAGCCGTCGCCGGGGCGCCGACGGCGGCCAGGATGTGCAGGTAAAACCGCCGTTCATCAGGTGCGGGCGGCGCTTGCAACAGCAGAAGCGGTGTGCGGGTGATGCCCGACGCCGGATCGTATTCTGGTGCGTACTTGCGCGACAGGTTTCGGGCAATCATCGTCTTTCCGATCCCGGAGGCGCCATGCACAAGAAGCCCAGGCATACGGGTTTGTCGTGGCGCTTCGATCATGCCCTGCAAGCGGTCCAACACCTGTTCCGCCCGAGGAAAGCCGATCCAGATATCCGATTGAATGAGGGCGATCCGGCCGTCTTCTTCAGTTGTCCCTGCCCTCAATTCACCATCTCTCCACCTTGAACAATGGGCGCGATGTATCACCCGTATCGATCGGGCGCAGCCCTTCGGTTGTCGAGACGGCCGAGTTCGTGCCCTTCAATGTCCCTTTTCTTTCACGGGTTCTGCGTTCGGCCTTCGTCAGGCCCCGGCTTTCAGCTTCGATCTGGCGTTGCTGTCGGATCAGCTCAGCCAGCACCAGCTCATTAGACCCGGACTTGCCAAGGGCACGGGCCTTCCTCATCGCTTCGCGATATTCCCAGAGCGAGACGGGCGGAATTTCCAGGTTTCTGTACCGCGCCTCAACATACCGGCCATCGTCCAGTTCGACCCAGATCATTGAGATATCGCGAGGATCGTAGCGAACGACCACCTTTCCATCCCCGCGCCCAATGTGGCCTGCAAGGGCATCGGACCAGTACCTTATCTGGAACAGATGGATGCCGTCACGCCTGATCTTGCGCAGTTCACTCGGCAGGAAGCTCACCTGAAAGGCTTCCATCTCGAAGGGGATGTCGCCTGTCATTTGCTCTGAGAGCGCCTCCCATTTGGCAACGGGCGTGCAGCCAAGACTTGAATGAATGCTGTTGTTGTAACGGCAGATTTCCAGAGCAAACCAGCGATCGAATTCGCTCAACGTCATCGTGGCCTTGCTTTCGGCGTCATAGTCGCCCTTTGCCGCGATCGAGGATTGCGTTGTTCCCGGCAACAGGTGAACGGCCCCCATCATGGTGCCGATCAACCGTTCGATGTGACCACCGAAGTGAGGACTTGCTGGCGGTCGATAGACCAGATCGATCCCCCAATCCGCACAGGCCGACCGAAAGGCGCGCGACCGGAAATCGCGACCGTTATCGACGTGGATGCTGTGCGGTTTGCCCTGTGCCGGCCAAGGAACATCGCACGCCAATTCCGCAAGAAGTTCCTCCTTGAGGGCCACCGCCTGTGTCAGGCAAAGCGCCACTGACAGACGCGAAGGTGCCTCGAGAGAGGTGTAATATCCGGTCACCATCCGCGTTGCGACGTCGATCGCCAGCGTGACCCAAGGCCGCCCAATTGGTTTGCGTTCAAAGCCGTCGACAAGAATGATGTCCGCCGGTGTATGATCAATTTGGACGATCTCCAGTGGCATACTGGCCTTGTTCTCACCTGTGACCGGCGCAAATTTCTGGCGGGCCGCCTTTGCGCCCTCTCGTGCCTTCGCAACTTCGCGGGCATCCATCGCATCCAGACGACGCTGAACCGTTCGCCGTGTCGGCGGTTGCAAGCCCTCCTGCCAGCAAGCGCTGCGGATTTCTGTCACGACGCGCGACAAGCTCGAACGCTCCCGGCGCAAGAAATAGCGGCGAAGGTGCTCCTCGATTACCGCTTCGACTTTGCTGGATATTAACATCGTCCCGGTCGGGCGGCCCCGTTTCCGCGGAGCCAGAGCGCTGGTGCGCCCACCCTCTTCCGCCAACCGTTTTATCCAACGCCAGACCGTCGCCCTGCTGACACCAAGCTCCCAAACGGCGTCATTGATGCCACGTTCCAGGCTGCCAGTCCCATTGAGATATGCCTGAACAAGAGGGCGCAGCACCGCGGCCCTGCGCGCCTCTTCAGCACCAACAGCAACGCAGTCTTCGCCATCATCATTCATCGATATTTGCCGCAAATGTCTGTGAACCCTGTCTCAGGTTTAAGGGCAAAAATATCAGAATTAAAGGCAAAATCTCATATTTAAGGGCAAAACTCAGCCGTTGATTTCGTTGGATTTGGGAGTGGGCAAAACCTGGGGGTGTCTGTGTATGTTGGTGGTTCATTGAGAGGGGAACTGCCATGGACGTGCGGATTATAGTCGAGACGACCTTTGAGAACGGAACCACAAAGAGGCATCCTCTCGGCCGTTTGTCCCGCCCGTTTCGACGCACGCAGCCTGAGGGGTTCGGGTTGTTACTCGAAGATGCGAAGACGATCCTGGGGCAATTACAGAATGCGATCCTGCTCGACCAGATCGAGGAAGTTTCCGAAGCCAGCAGAATATGTCCTGACTGCGACGAGGTCCGAGCCATACATGATTATCGGCCTCGGGTGCTCGACACCCTCTTCGGCAGGTTCCAGGTCAAGGCGCCGCGCATTCGTCGCTGCGCCTGCGATACAAAATCCGACGACGTCCTGGGCGGACCGCTTTCGCCACTCGCTCATTTTTTTCCGGACCGGTCGACTCCGGAACTGCAACGCCTTCAGGCCGAACTTGGGGCACGGCATTCCTTCCGGGAAGCGGCACGAATCCTGGAAACCTTCCTGCCTTGCGCGAAGCAGGTGAATACATCGGTGCGCAATCGTCTGGGCAAAGTCTCCCGGGAGATCTGCGACAGCGAGCAGACTCAGCCTGTAGTTCCTTCGGCCGCCGAAGAGGCGTCTGCGTTGACGGTTTTCCTGGACGGTGCGCATATCCGATGCCGACCGGAATACCAGAAGCGACACCTCGATGTTGTGGTTGGCAAGATCGAAAGCCACGACAAGTGCCGCCGCTTCGGCCTTGTTCAGCAGGCAGTCCTGTCACCTGCCAGCCAGCTTCGCCAGGACTTGAGGGCTCTCGGTTGGGATCACAAACAAACCGTCACGGTGATTTCGGACGGGGAACCCGCCCTGCCGAACCTCGTGCGCGTCGCCGTCGGTGGAAAGGTTCGCCACATTCTCGACTGGTGGCATATCTCGATGCGCATTCAGCACGTTGAGAACGCCGTAAAGGGCCTGCTGCAGAGCAGGGGCTTCTCCGGCATTCCAGTGCTGTTCAAACGTCCCGCCGAAACGCTGCGATGGTACCTTTGGCATGGAAAAGTTCTAACGGCCACGACCAGTCTCCAATGGTTGATGGTCGATTGCACGCGGCTGGCTACAGATGACCGCGTGGCGACTGATGCGGCCCGGCGAGTGCAAGCCCGGTGCCGCGATCTGTACTCATACCTTGCAAACAACATGGACAGCCTGACCGACTATGGTCGGCGGTACCGCGCGGGTCTTCCGATTTCTTCGTCCCGGGCAGAGGGCTGCGTGGACGACATCGGGAACACCCGCATGGGCAAGCGCCGCCGCATGAGATGGTCGCCCAAGGGAGCCCACCGCGTGGCCGTTGTCCGCGCCGCGGTTCTCGACGGTCGGCTAACCGGCGCGTACCAAAGAGCCGCGTGACCCCCAGGTTTTGCCCACTCCCTCGCGTCTCAGATTAAAGGGCAACGCGACACCAATGAAGCCGACATCGCGTTTGCGGAGGCGCAAGGAAAATCGCCGGGTGGCGACATCTTCATCCACGGTGGGCCCCGCAAGGGGATCGACCCGATGAACAAACGCGACTGGACCGCAGGCTGCATCTCCGTCACGGACCGGCAGATCGAGGATATCTACGCCATGGTCAGGGACGGGACACCGATCGACATCTATGCCTGATGGTCAGGCAAAACGACGGCGCAGCGCGACGTTAATAGCTTCGATGGCGATGACCATGACGACGACGGCAATCGTGACGCTGGCAGCCTTGTCATACTGGAAAGAGCGCACGTAGGTCTGGATGTAAAAGCCGATCCCGCCCGCGCCGACAATGCCGAGGATCAGCGACTCGCGCAGGTTCAACTCGAACCGGAAAATCGTGTCGCGGGCGACGACCGGCGCCATCTGCGGCCAGATCGCGTATCTGAGCCGCACGAGCGGCCCGGCGCCCGCGCTTTCCAGCGCGGCGATCGGCGCGCGGGACACGCCGTCGATCGCCTCGGCATAGAACTTGGCGAGCATCCCCGTTGCATGAAAGGCGACCGCGATGATGCCGGGCAGCGGCCCGAGCCCGACAGCGCCCACCATGAGCATGGCCACGAGAATCAGCGGAATCGCCCGTATGAGGGCAAGCAGCGTTCGGATCGACCGGAACACCGCGGGCGATACCATCGTCTCAGACGCGAGAATGCCGAAGGGAACGGACAGGATCACAGCACCGAGGGAGCCGAGGATCGCTATTCTCAGCGTTTCCGCGCTGCCCTTCTTGATCTCGGCCATCACCGTCGGGTCAGGCGGAAACATCCGACCGAGGAAATCGGCAATGCGCGGGCCGGCCGACATGAGACGCGACAACTCGACATCGGTCGTCGCGAAGGACCACAGGATCGCGGCGGCGATCAGACCACTCGTCGCAAAGCCGCCAAACCCGCGGAACGCCATCAGGACACCGCCCTGAGGCCGATTCCGGGGATTGGCTCAACCTCCCGATAGAGCTCCGCTGTCGCATCCTCGTTCAACTCGGAGGTAGGCACATCAAAGGCGATCCGCCCGCCACGAATGCCAATGATACGCTGCGCAAAACGCCGCGCCAGGTCGGGTTGGTGCGACGAAAACAGCGCCGTCGCGCCGCGCGCTTGCGCCGCCCCGGTCAGCAGCGCCAGGATCTCACCTGCACGCGCGGGGTCGAGGTTGCTCACCGGTTCATCGGCCAGAATAAGCCGTGGTTCTTGCGCCAGACCCCGCGCGATGGCGACGCGCTGCCGCTGCCCGCCGCTGAGGCTGTCGACTCTGCGTTCGGCAAGATCGAAAATGCCGCAATCGGCAAGTGCCGTGCGCGCAATCTCCAGATCGTGCTTGGTCGGTGATCCCATCAGGGCCCGCAGCGGCGACATGCGCCCCAGGCGGCCATTCAGGACGTTACGCAGAACAGTGGAGCGTTCGACCAACGCGAACTCTTGAAAAACGAAACCGGTATCCGGGCGGCGCGCGCGCATTGGCGGATGATCGGGATCGAGCGGTGCGCCCAAGATCGAAACCTGCCCGCGCCAGCCAAACAGCCTGCCATCAAGCAGTGCCAGCAGGGTCGTCTTGCCCGCCCCGGACGGGCCGAGCAGAGCCACGCTTTCGCCCGTCGGAATATTAAGCGAAACCCGCTCCAGCGCCGGGACGTCCGCGCCCGTATGGGCAAAACTCAGGTCGTCGATTTGGATAGCAGTGCTCATTCCAACAGCCCGTATCGCCGCGCCATGTCGCGCACGCCGTCATAGGCGGCGCCGTCGGCCCTGACATAGCCGTCCGGTCCATAAAGATAGCGCAGCTTGTTGCGGTGCTCCGGCTCATTGAGCCGCAGCATTGCGTCGACAAAACGGTCCCGCAGAGCGGCATCGAGCCCAGGGCGAGCGATCACCAAATGGCTCGGGATCGGTGCGCTTTCCGCGATCCAGGTTACCTCCGCCTGTTGCTGCGGTGTCAGAAGCAGGTCGGCATACTGGCTGGCGCCCGCGGCATCGACCAGGCCTTCGGCCATTGCCTGCATGGCTTGTTGGTAGCCCCCCGCGAAAAAGACGCGGCCGAAAAATTCCTCCGCTGCGCCGGGACCTTTAACCAGCCCGGCCTCTACGAATTCGGCGAGCGGATAGAGATAGCCCGATTCCGAGATCGGATCGGCAAAGGCGATGTCGCGTCCGCGCAGGTCTACGAGCGCGCCGATACCGCTGTCGCGCCGCACGAAAATGCGGCCCGTATAATTCGGCGCGTCGCGGTAGACCTCGGACAGGAGCGGCACGGCACCGATCTCGGCCTCGGCCAGAACGAAGGGCAGGGCGCCCATGAAGGAGATATCCGCGTCGCCGTTTCGCAGCGCCTCGACCGCCGCTGCATGGTCGATGGTAACGAACCCTTCGACAGGGACGCCGATCTCACTGGCCAGCCAGGCGGTGATGGCCTCGATATCGCCAAGCAGCTTCTCCGGGTTCTCCTGCGGGATGAAAGCCAGCCGCAACGCAGTGTCCTGCGCGGCGAGAGGTGTCGCCAACGACACCGCGCCCGCGCCGACCAAGGTCAGTATCGTTCTACGGGTCAGTTGAACTGGCATCAGAATGCCCTCTCTTCGATTGCGACGGCTTCGGACTTGAACGCGGTCCAGCTTGCTTCGGCGGCCGCCCAGTCATCGGCACGGACGGCGGCGCCGACCGCGGCCAGCCGCTCAGCCAACGCGTAGACCTCGGGCCGCGCAGCAAGGTTCGACATGGTGCTGGCGTCCGCCGAGAGGTCCGCGGCCACGGTGTCAGTCAGCAGCAGGATGTGCTCTGCGTCCCGCCGCGGCAGTAGCGTGTCGAGTGTCGAGGCGAAGGTCGTCAGTTCGGCGAATGCCAGCCGGAAAGCGGTGTTCTCGGTGTCGAACGCCTCGTAGGGTTCGTCCGCCGCACCCACGGTCTCGAGATAGGCGGTCAGGGACGCGCGGTCTTCCTCGGTCAGCCCGAGCGCTTTCGTTTCGTCGAACCAGTCCACGACAGCGGCCAGCGTCGGCAGAGATCCGTCATGGAAGTAGGGCGCGGTATAGGCCGTGCCGAGCAGCGTGGGCGTGTCCAGCGCACCGGCACGGGCACCTTCATAGGCTGGCGCAACGGAGCCTATGTCGTGGGCCTGCCGGTCGAGGAAGTTCGCATCTGGCACATGGCAGCTGGCGCAGGAGCGATCGCCGAGCCCGGCAAAGGGCTGGTTGAAGATCTCCTCGCCACGCCGGGCGACTTCCGGGGCCGCGTCGGTCAGGCGGCCATCGGTCGTCAGTATGGAATTCGGCAGGAAGTCGAATTCGAGCATGTAGGCGACGAGAGCGTCCATCATGAAGGGCGTCGGTTCATCCCCGCCGAACTCGTTGACGATCACGTTGCGGGTGAAATCGCGCAGGGAGGCGAAACGGCCATCGCGGCCGTAGGGACCTGTAAAACGCAAGCCGCGCAGGCTCGGAATGTCGAGCGGGTCGTCGCGCCGGTCGTTGAAGATCGGGTTGAAAAAGGCGCCGTCGACGTCGATCGCGCCTGGCTGGTGGCTTGCGCCCGGAACGAAAAGCCGCTGGTTGATGTCCGAGCGGTTGTGACAGGTGGAGCAGGTGATCCCGAGATCGCGCGCGGGGCTGCCGAAGATTTGCGCACTGTCGAACAGCATGTCGCCGTAGGCAACAAGCGGCAGATCGGTCTCGTCGATGCCCTGCTCCTCGAAGTTGAGGACGAGCAGTGGTAACGGGTCCTGATCGAAAATGTCGGAGCCCGGTGGCAGGCTTGGCGGCACCTCGATGGCGCGACCGCTGAGCACGGCGGTTTCCGGCAGGGCGCTTAACGCCCGACGCGTAGCAAAGTCGTCAACGAGGTAATTCTCGGCGAGATAGCCGGAGATGACAGCGCGCGCGGATTCCATGGTTTCGCGATCCGCAGATGTCGAGCCTGCGCCAAGTACGCCAGAGAACCCGGTGCTGCTATTGAGCTCCAGCCAAGCCAGGCCGATCCGTCTCGCAGCCTCCGAATCGGCGGCCGCGACGCCGTCCTCGAACGCACGGTAGAGTTCGCGTGCGGTTCGCAAGGCCTGCTGTGCCGTCGCAGGGTCTTCGGTCGCGAGAGCCCGGTCCAGTTCCTCTTCGATCCTGAGCGCGATGAGCCGCGTCGCCTCGGCGAATACCGCCTGCCGGTCTTCGCGCATCATCGCGTTCAGAAGACCGTCAGGCTTGATATCGCTTTCGCGGTCCAGCCACTCCACCGCACCGGTCGAGAATTCCGAGCCCCGATAGGGTTCGGACCAGGCGGTTTCGATGTCGTCCCAGGGCAGAGGCTCGAGATTTCCAAGAAAGAGCGTCAGACGGTAGGCCGCCGCCTCGGGAAGCCAAGGCGCCTCCTTGGCCGGCGTCGCGGCGACAGGTCCGGACAGGAGGAGCGCACTTGCGAGTGTGGCGAGCAGCACTCTCATAGTATTTCGCATCACCACGGCCTCCAAGGCAAAAAGTTAGACATGGCTAATTTATCTACCCGAAGCAAACAAGTTGTCAATCCCGCTGTTTCGCTGCAAAGTCCCAAGTATGACAAAGCTGCAATCACATGGGCGTGAGCCATTCGAGGCTGTCGACAGGGCTCCCGAGGCGCAGGCCGAAGGCTTTGCGACCGTGCGTCAGGCACATGAAAGCGAGATGGCGGAGGATTACGTCGAACTGATCGCGGAACTGATCGAGACGCGCGGGGAGGCCAGACCGGTCGAGATCGCCGAGCGGCTTGGCGTGAAGCCGCCGACCGTGACAAAGAACATCTCGCGGCTCAAGGCTGCTGGTTTGGTTCGGCGGGAACCTTACCGCGCGATATTCCTCACCGATGCCGGGCGGGAGTTGGCCGAGGCCTGCCGTCGACGCCATAGGATCGTAGTCGCGTTTCTCCTGAGCCTCGGGATCGACGAAGAGACCGCGGAACGCGATGCGGAAGGGATCGAGCATCACGTCAGCGGGACCACGTTGGAGGCGTTCGAACAAGCGCTCGTGCCTTCCCGGAGTGATACTTAACGCCGCAACAGGTTCTGCGCGAAAATGAAACAACCATCGCTAAAATACTACACCAAAGATCGAGCAATGACACTGCAAGCGAAAACGTACGACCAACTCATATTGCAGTGATCTGCAACTGGGACGGTGCGATAGCGACCGAGCCATGCGGGGGCTTGGCCCGCGGCTGATCATTGGCCGATCATCACCTCAGGCTGTGACAGGGCGGGCGCACAAATTGCCACATACTTGTTTCTTGCGTTGCGTCCCCCGATCAATCAAAAGACCGTCGCGACCATGACCATTCAGAAACTCGAAGCCAACTCCTTGCCAAGCGACACCTTGGCCTATGGCGGTATCGCTCTGCTTGGCGCGGTCCTCTGGGCGCTAACCACCTACATTCCGGCGCAGATACCTGCGATCCTGCCCTATGAATTCTCGTGGCTGATCTATCTCGCGGTGACGCTGTCGGGGCTCTGGTTCGCGCGCGGGCTCCGGCGGACCGCGCCGGGAGACCGCGCGAGCCGATTGCGGCAGGCGGCTTTCTGGACGGGGTTGGTGTTGCTGTGGGGCGTTACGCAGACCGGGTTCGAATATCTCGCACAGCGCATGTTCTTCACTAATCGGTTGCAGCACGTCGCCATGCATCATGTAGGCCCGGTCCTGCTGGCGCTCAGCGCGGGTGGCCCGGTGCTGCTGGCGGGAGCGCCGGAATGGTTGCGCGCGCTCTGTGCCAGCCGCTTGGTGATGCTTGTCTATCGCACGATCCAGCAGCCCGTCATAGCGGTGATACTCTTCGTCGGACTGTTCTGGTTCTGGCTGATCCCGCCGGTGCATTTCGCCGCCATGCTTGACCCGGTGCTCTACCAGGTGATGAACTGGTCGATGGCGGTGGACGGCATCTTGTTCTGGGCGCTGGTACTGGACACTCGGCCCGCGCCGCCCGCGCGGTTGCGTTTCGGCTGGCGCGCTGCGCTGGCCGTGGGCGTCATGTTTCCGCAGATTGTTCTAGGCGCGCTCATCTCCTTCGCCACGGTGGACTTGTTTCCCTATTACGCATTCTGCGGG
The DNA here is from genome assembly GCF_008728195.1 of Roseovarius indicus. Classification (NCBI taxonomy): domain Bacteria; kingdom Pseudomonadati; phylum Pseudomonadota; class Alphaproteobacteria; order Rhodobacterales; family Roseobacteraceae; genus Roseovarius; species Roseovarius indicus. The sequence goes on along the minus strand of NZ_CP031600.1, from coordinate 49,516 downwards.
CGGTATTTCCCTTCGATCTCTGCGGTAACGGATCAGCAGATCGGCGGCATCGTCATCTGGATTCCTCCCGCGATGATGAGCGTTCTGGGCCTCTTGGTGGTGGTGCGCAACATGCGCGCCGCCGACGCAGACCTTTAGCCTTCAGGCGCTCATCACGCGGCGGATGTCGCCGGTGGCCCCAGCGATGTCGGCCTGTAGCGTATCGAAACCGGGCCATATGACGCGCGCGTCGCCTTGCGCATCGAAAACATAGACCGACTTGCCGTGCGATACATCATAGGTCAAGTCGTCCGGCTGATGTGGTTCGATCTTGTAGGTGACTTTGAGGCGCCGGGCAAGACGGGCCAGTTGGTTGGGCGTGCCGATCAGCCCGTCAACGCACGGCGTGAAGGCGGCGGCGTATTTCGTCATCACCTCGGGCGTATCGCGCTCGGGGTCCACTGTAACGAAGAGTATCGACAGTTTCGCGGCGTCCTCGCCCAGCTGATCGACCACAGCGGACAGGTTGGAGAGTGTCATAGGGCAGATATCGGGGCAGAAGGTAAAGCCAAAGAACAGCGCGACGACCTGTCCTTCGTAATCGGCCTGTGTCACGTTCGTCCCGTTCTGAGCCCGGGTCATGGTGAAAGACAGGTCGGGTAAAAGCCCGCTTACATTCTCGCCATACCATCCAGCCTCGTTACAGGCGGCCAGCGGCACGACCAGTCCTGCGGACCCCATGCGCCGGAGCAGCGCTCGGCGGGTCATCGTCGCGTCAGTACGGGCCATATATCACCAATATCGCCACGCCAAAGGCCGTTGCGAAAAATAGACCGGCAACGCACAGCAAAATCCAGAGCACCATTCGATTGCTCGATCTGGTCGTTCGCTTGAGATCGCTCGCCGTAGGGTCCGACGTCTCGGTTGCTTCGGTCCCCTCATACATACCGGTTTGCTATATCATTTCGGCGCGTATCACAACGTGCCAAGCCGCAAGCGGGATGCGACAAGGTGCCTCGTGAACAGTTCTCGTCATGCCTGCGCATTGCGTACTGGCGGGATGGCAACGGTCACAGTGCATACACAATCGTCACCACCGTTATCATGACGATCAAGAACATGACCAACGCGCCCAGGGCGAGCGTCCGGCCCATGTCACGATTTGGCTTTGCAACCTTCAGACGCAACTCTTCGGCCGTTTCCGGAAATTCGAGCGCGGCCGAGTTCGAGGCGCGCGTCAGTTCGTATCGCGCATCCCAGCGACGCACTTCCGCAGCGTTCCAGCCGTTCATGACCAGAATGATCGCGGCGATCATCACCATCGAGGATGGGACCCAGATCACGTAGCCACCAATCGTTTCGTCGGATAAAGTTGCAGATAACCCGGTGCCTGTCGTTTGGTAGGAGGCATAAAGGGCCACCTCCTTAAGTGTCGTAAGGGAACCCAGAAAAATGTTTGAAACAATCACCACAAAACCGGAGATCAGCCTCGCTCCGCGTCGCGCACCGGCAGGGGGATCCCTCCAGTCGAAAAGCATGCCGAAATACCAGATCCCTGCCAGCACCATCGCCAGATGTGCGAGCAGCTCGACCGCCGCGATGCGCTGCGCAAGTCCGTAAAGGACCGGTATCTGCCAGACGAAGAGCGAAGCGATGAGCAAGGCAGTGGCGGTTGCCGGATGCGCCATGAACCGCACGAACCAGGCGTTCGCCAGCGCGCCGAGGTATCGACGCCACCGTCTTTCCAAACCGGCTTGCAGGATGCGCCACGGCTGCGAAACAGCGATGAGCAGTGGTCCTGCAAGGCGAAGGAGAAGATGTTCCACCTGGTGCACCGAAAAGAGGCTGTGCCCCAATGAAGCCAGAGACGCATTCGTGGCCACGAAAATGCAGGTCAAGCCAGCGAAGAACAGGGCCTGCCGCCAAAGAGAAACCGTCCCGCGAATACGAGCGGATCGCGCGAGGCCGCGCATGTAGCACCATGCGGCCAAGCTGACGGAAACAAGGGACACTGGCGAAATCGCATATCCAAACGGGTCGAAATGGAGGAAGTAAGTAATCATCGGCTCCTGTCATGTTGTATTGCCGGCCCATCGACAGACACCGTTGAAAGTCGGGATGTTCCGGCTGCGCCACCCTGTGCCAAAGACAGATCTGTGGACATCGCGAGGTATTTGTCCTGCATCCACATGGGAAACAGGTTTTCGTAGAAGCGTGATAGCGGATGGCCAGACTGACCGGCGGGCGCGATGAAATAGGAACCGCTTTCCTCCGAAATTGACATGACCGCCTGAAAATTGGTGCCCGCGCTGGTCGCGAACGGGCGGTCATTGTCAGAAGTGAACAGTGTTGCAATCAGTGTGTCGGGATCGCCTGAAGATGGGGCTTCGAGAGACAGCAGATCGCTGATGATCCCGGTCGATCGGATTGGCGCCCACCCCATATTCAAGGCGTGTGCTTCGCCCCAGGTCCAAGCGGACGGATCGGGTCCGTAGCGATCGACAAGCCAGCCGATGGCATCATCCAGGGCCGCACGAACCTGATCCTGGCAGGTCTCGATGCGGGTAGACGGGCGGATGTCGCACCAGATTGCGCTCCCTCCGCGATCTGAAAGCACCGCAAATAGGACATCGGGATTTGGCCTGGCCCAGACATTCGTCGCGGATGGAAATTCATCCCGAAGTATGCGTTTTTGCAATGCGCGCGCCCAGGCCCAGAACACGAGCGGCTCCGGTGAAAAGCGATCCATGTCGCCATTCCATTGGGCAAGTTGATCCAGAATATCGCCGCGAAGCTCACCTGCGCGGTTCTCTTCGAGAGCGCCTGTGGAACCCACGAACCAAAGCTCTTTTGCCACTATAGGAAGAAGCGCCCGCGCGGCAGCGCTGACCGTGTCGCGCTGCACTGCAATCGCGCCCTCGACCGAGAATATCGGCTGCCGCTCATCAAGAGCAGCCAGACGGGCGTCTCGAAACGATAAAGGAGTTTCGACCTCCCTGTTAGGCCAGCGAGCAAGGGTTTCTCGGTCGATCGCAAGAATCTCCAATCCGGCTGGTGCTAGGTTCATGCTTGCGTCCATAGCATCGTTCACATCGGCGGACCGCGCCAGACGGTCAAGCATCATCAGAAAATTGCCGGCCTTCGCAGCGGTGGGACTCACTGGCTCTTTAAGGGCTTTCAGTGACACAGATCGGAACGCCCAAGCGATGCGTTCGCTGCGACCGACGACAATGAAGGGCACACCCGGCATTGTAGCCCCAATCGCGGCTCCGGTCGGGAGTTGAATATCCGCCAGGTACCATTCAGAAGGCAGCGATAAGGGGCCACGTATATCGGCGGCGAGAATTGGTGCTCCGGTAGCTGTTCTGTCTCCAGGCAACGCCCAAGCATCGAGGCTGACCTCGGGCGAGGTCACAAACAGCTCGGGCAAAAGAGGCCGATCCGACGGGATCGGTAGATCTGACAAGCCGGACAGGTCACTCTGCCGTCTCTCGGGTTGAAGATCTTTCAGAAACGCTTGGGCAAGTCTGAGACTATCGACGGGTGTCCAGGCTGCGATCATTCTCTCATCCGCGATCAACAGATCGGGTGAGCCTCTGCCGCGCCCGCCTTCGGACACCAGACCAAGCCACGCGTTGACACCTGCAGCATATGCGTCGAGCGCTTGGGCTGTCGAAGGCTCAACTTCGATCGTCTGGTCAAGTGGCAACAAGGCTTGCGCTGCCCGCCTTGCCCTCAATAACTGGCCAAGCCTGTCCTGAGCGTGAACGAAACCAAGCGCGAAATAGGCGTCCGCAGCGGAGTCTGCAGAAATGTGCGGTATGGCCGCAGCATCTCGCAGAATATCGACTGGGCCTTCGATACCCGCAACTCTGAAGTCCTCGTCATAGTCGGGGACGGAGGCGCGCAAAAGAAAGTAGACGACACCGGATACGGCCAGTCCTGATGCAAAAACCGCCAGGAGCAAATACAGTAATATGTTGAACAGTCGTCTCAATTCGTTGCCGGTGCCAAAGTAATCTCAAGACGTGATGCGCAAGAGGATCACCGAGGCGAAAAAAGCGAGTAGGCCAAAAGCAATACCGAAGCTTGTCGCGTATTGAAGTATATCCAGGCGGTTCCCTTTCCGCCGTTGCGCCAGATAGCCACCCCAGAGCGCCCCTCCGACAAAGCCTGCGAGCACCAGCATCACGATTCCTCCGATTTTGAATTTTCTGAATTGAAACGTCGTCTGGCCAATCCGACGATAAAGGCCAGGGCCCAGACCGCACAGATGAGCGCCAGCGATGTCCAATCACCGAAACGTGCGTAAGGTGTGGGCGCAAGCGCTGTCGGCAGGCTGGCATCTATGACTCCAGTTTGTCCGGTCTCGAGGCGCGCGATGATCTCTCCCTTGGCGTCGATGATCGCGGATATCCCCGTGTTGGCCGCCCGGACCACGGGAAGCCCTTCCTCGACCGCGCGCATCCGCGCCGAGGCGAGGTGCTGCTCGGGTCCAATGCTGGTTCCGAACCAGGCATCATTCGTGGCGTTGAATATCCAGTCGGGGCGGAAAAGATCATCGACCACGTGGCCCGGAAAAATAATCTCGTAACAGATCGCCGCCGCGACCAGAGGAGCACCCGGAACCGCCAGCGTGCGTGGCCCCGGTCCAGGCGTGAAATCGCCTAACCCTACGGTCAGTCGTTCGATGGGCAGCCAGCCTTTCAGGGGCACATATTCGCCAAACGGGACGAGATGATGTTTTGCATATCCCGTCAGAACCTCTCCTCTGCCGTCATAGACCTTAACCGTGTTGAAATATCTGGTTCCCCCATCGCCCTCCACTCGGTCAGGCACACCTGTCAAAAGGACCCTGTCGTCTGGCAAAGCTGCAGATATCCGCGTGCGTGCCGCAGCATCTTCGTCCAGAAAACCGGGAAAGGCCGTTTCCGGCCAAAGCAGCACATCGAAACGTCCGGGTTGCGCGGACAAGCCCAGGTATTTTTCCAAGGTTCGCTCGCGGCTGCCCAGTGCCCACTTCTCGACTTGTGGCACATTGCCTTGGACGATGCGCAAAGCAACGTCTGTCGGCGGCACGTCCTGCCCTGACCGAAGCGCACCGCCAACCCAGAGACCCGTCACAGCAACGGCGAAGAGCACGAGAACAGGCGCGCGTCTCTTTGGCGCCGCCACAGTCAACACACCTGGCAATATGCCGATGAAGACCGTGAGAAAGCCCAAACCGTAGCTTCCGACCCAAGCGGCGGGTTGGCGCAGGGCGGCATAGTCGACAAGGGCATAAGCGGCAAGGTTCCAGGGAAACCCCGTCAGGACATGACCCCGCAGCCATTCCGTGGCCACCCAGCAGCTTGCAAACAGAAGGCCCGCCGCAATGCCGCCGAAAGCTCGGCGCTGCATGATGGCGGCAAAAAGCAACGCCGCCATGCCCGGGAAGATGGCAAGTCCGGCGGACAGACCCGCGACCGCCGGAATCGCCAGTGCGCCGAAACGTTCGGCATCGACATAGAAGCTCTCGGCGATCCAGGAAATTCCAATCCCGAATTGGCCCAGTCCGAAAGCCCAACCGACAAGGAAAGCGCGCGAGGTTGAGATGTTCCGGAGAACGATAAAGAGCACGGAGAAGGCGACAGGGACCGCGATGAGCCAAGAAAACGGCGGAAGGGTCAAAACCGTCAATCCGCCGGCAGCAAGGGCAAGACCCATGCACTGGAACAGGTTCGGGTCCTCACTAACGAACTGCGACAAACCCGGCTTCATGAATCGATCTGAAGTCGAGCGCCAACCCAGGGCGCAACGAGCAGCAGCACCACGCCGCCAACCACAAAAACATCGGCTAAGTTGAAGGCAGGCCAGTGCGCCGACCCGATGTAGAAATCAAGGAAATCCGTCACCGCACGATAGCGCAGGCGGTCCAGAATATTGCCGAGAGCACCGCCGATGATCGCACCATAGGCAATGGCCTCGACCCGACTGCTGGAACGGATCAGCATAGCCGCCAACCAGACGCAGATGCCAAGCGCCAATACGACAAGGCTCCACCACGGCGCACCGCCGAGAAGCCCGAAGGTCACCCCGTCATTGCGCAGGTAGATGAGATTGAAGCCGGGAAAGACCGATACGCCGGAACTAAGAATAGTCGCATTGGACACAACGATTGCCTTCGTTGCCTGATCGACAAGAAAGGCGATCAGAGCAGCAAGCAGACCGACGAAGAGGCAAGTTCTCATCCGCTTATCCCAGCCAGACGTCGAGGAACAACATGATCACAAGACCGACCGCGAGGCCGAGCGTCGCCCTGTTCTGATGGCCGGACCGGTGGGTTTCCGGAATAATCTCGTGGCTGATGACGTAGAGCATCGCACCTGCTGCGAAGGCGAGACCCCAAGGCAGCAGCGGTTGCGAAAGACTGATAATGCCCGCGCCGAGAAGTCCACCGACAGGCTCGACGAGACCGGTCAGGGCGGCGATGCCCCAGGCGCGAAACCTGGAATAGCCCTCGCCGAGCAACGAAACCGCCACCGCCAGACCTTCGGGCGCATTCTGGAGGCCGATGCCGATCGCAAGTGGCAACCCGCCCGACAAACCGTCAGCCCCGAACCCGACGCCGACGGCAAGCCCTTCGGGAAAATTGTGGATCGTGATCGCGATGATGAAAAGCCAGACGCGCCGCAGCGATGCGGCGTCGGGACCTTCCCGCCCCGTCTTGAAATGTTCATGCGGCAGCCGTTCGTTCATCAGAGCGACCGCGCCCATGCCAAGTAGGATCGCAACACATACGATGGCCGCCGGGAGAGCACCGTTGTCGAACTGTCCTTCAGCTGCGTCGAGAGCCGGGATGATCAGCGAGAAGAACGAGGCCGCGAGCATGACACCCGCCGCGAAGCCAAGCAGCAGATCGCGCGTGGCTCGGGACGGGATGCGCCCGAAGAGAACGGGGACCGCCCCGACCGCGGTCAGCGATCCGGCGGCCAGGCTTCCAAGAAAGCCAAGCGCTATGGGGGAGAGGGGTTCCAATTTTTAAGGTCTTGGCGGGAGCTCAGTCAGGAGCCGAGTAGCTGGTGTAGACCTCGGTCGATCCGTCTTCGTGGATCAGGAAGACATCGTAAGCCTCCCGGTCGTCCTCCGGTCCCATGCCGGGCGACCCGTAGGGCATTCCCGGCACCGCCAGGCCTACCGCGTCTGGCCGGTCCTCCAGCAGGCGTTGGATGTCAGCTGCCGGTACGTGGCCCTCGATCACATAGCCGTCGACCAGAGCCGTATGGCAGGACACCATGCGCTGCGGCACGCCATTGTCGAGCTTGAAGCGCACAAGAGATCCTCCGAACATGTCCTCGCCTGTCGGCGCGAAGCCATTCCCCTCGAGGTGCTTCATCCAGGACAGGCAACAGCCGCAGCCGTTTGTCTTCCGGACATTGATCGGGATCGCCTCTGCGACGGCTCGCGCCGCGGGAAGCAACGCCAATGCGATGGCAAGGGCGGGAGCATATTTTTTCATGGATCAAAGCCTTTCGGTTGTTGTTTGCACGAATTCGCTGGCGAGCCTCTCAGCCAGTAGCGAGCGTGCCTCAGCCAGTCGCTTAAGCGCAGCCGTGTCGTCCGCGTCCCGCTCGGCCGCCTCTGCCAGTCGGTCGTCAGAGAGAGGATCGGTCGGGCGACCATCGACCAGAACCTCATAATGCAGATTTGGGCCGGTCGCGGTGCCAGTTGCACCGACGCGGCCGATCAAATCTCCGGCCATCACGCGCTGCCCTTGTTCGAGTGTGTCCGGCACCTCGCTGAGATGTGCGTATCGTGTCAGGGTGTCGGATCCATGCGCTATCTCCACCACCCGGCCATATCCACCACGACGTCCGATGAAGCTCACGCGTCCGGGCGCCGTCGCCTTTACCGGCGTGCCGCGCGCCGCAGCAAAATCGACGCCGGTATGCATCCGCACATTGCCATAGACCGGGTGTGTGCGACGGCCGAAGACTGAACTCAACCGCGCCCCTTCCACAGGTTGGGCAAAGACACGCAAGACTTCTCCATCGACATAGATCGTCGCTTGACCGCTGCCGTCGTGCGGCCAGACGATCTCGTAGACCGACCCACCAAGATCCAGCTCAGCGAAGGCAAGCTCGGGCTGACCAATCCTCTTGTTCTCGGCGCGGGCCTCGCGCCAAAGGAGGCGCATCGTCTCGCCACCCGCAAGATCACGACGGAAATCCACGGTGCCGCCCAGCATCTGCGCCAGGTCCACCGCAAAACGGGCGGGGATGTCTGCCGTGTCTAGGGCGGCAAAAATCGAGCTCTCGATCACCGCCTCGCCGGCGAAAGTCACCAATTCGGAGTCCGGCTCCAGCACGCGAGCGGCAAGCTGTTCGCCGAAGACCGCCTCTATCCGGACACCGTCTTCGACGGCGAGTTCTACACGGCGCGGGTTGTCGTCCGTTGTGGAAACCACGGTAATGATGTGACCCGGACGCAGACGGCGCAGATCGTATTCCGCGCCAATCGCCAAGGCGATTTCGGCGCGATCCGAAGCATCCAACCCCGCATCGGAGAGGACCGCATCAAGCGTCTCGCCCGACGCAATCTCGCGCGACCAGGTGACCAGCGGGGGCTCGATAGATGGCAAGGAGGTATCAGCGGGGGAAACGGTCAGGAGGGGCACGGGTCTGAACTCGAATGCGATATCTGTCTGGGCGAGTGTAGGGCGGACCGAATTGATTTCGGCAATCCGGGGCGGCGCGAGCGGATCGGGAGTCCAGAGGGTCGCTTCAGCAATCGAAGGGGGCACCGGTTCTTTGGACAGAACGCCAGAGATGGCGATGGCGGCAACCGAAATCGCGCCTGCGACCGCCACGGCCGCCAAGACAGTTCTTATCTTCATGTTGCCCCCTCTACGTCTTCTGTCAGTGCGCGCCGGATCTTTGGCACCGCGAATTCTCTTGGTTCGTGATAGTCGATCATCGTGACGGGCTCACCCTCGGCATCGAACAGGAATACGCTTGCCGTATGGTTCATCGTATAGCCGCCGCCCTCAGTCGGGACGCGCTCAAATGAGGCACGAAACCCTTCTGCAGCGCGGGCAATCTGGTCTTCCGGCCCCGTCCAGCCACGAATGACCGGATGAAAATAGCCGACATATTCGGCCATGGCCTCGACCGTGTCCCGCTCCGAGTCGACCGTGATGAAGACCACGTTCATCTCTGATGCTTCGTCGCCCAGTTCCTCAAGCCAGCCGGAAATATCCGATAGGGTCGTCGGGCAGACGTCCGGGCAGTAGGTGAACCCGAAAAACACCATTGTCGGACGACCGATCAGGTTGCCAGGCCCTACCTCATTTCCCTGGTGGTCGGTCAGCCGGAATTCCATCGCCGATAGGGGCAGGGGCCGCTGCCCTTTTGGTTCAGGCGCACCGGGCCCGTCCACCCGCCACCAGCCCACGAAGAGAGTCATGCCAAGAACGCCGGCACCGGCTGCGCCGTATAGAAGGAGCTGTCGACGTTGCATCAGCCCTCCGGTCCACGCGCGGCGATCCCGAGGATTGGGACCTCGACCGTCACCTTGCCGCCATCCGAGAAGGTCAGTGTCAGCGGGAAAGTCTCGCCTTCGGTCATCGGCTCTTGCAGCTTCATGAGCATGGCGTGCAGCCCGCCCGGCTCCAATGCCACGCTTTGGCCGGGCTCAATCGTGATCTCGCCTGCAGGCGCCATGGAACTGACGCCATCGGAGTTGGTTTTCGTCTCATGGATCTCGTGCATCATTGCCAGCGGTGTCGCAATTTTGGTCAGCGTAACGGCGTCTTCACCCCTGTTGCGCACGGTCATGTAGGCAGCCCCCGGACGGCTCGTGCCGATCGAGGCGCGGACCACGCGCTCTCGACCACGACATCCTCCGAACCGGCCAGTGCAGGCGCCGACAGGCCCGTGAGTAGTAAGAGAAAGGCCAATCCCTTGATGTGTGGTAGTTTTTTCACGACAATTTCTCCTATCTCTGACCGCGTATCAACTTTGGCTGGCAGCAACTTCCGCCGCCACCAGCCGCCGTAGTTCGGCCTCACCGAACGGGTCTGCGGTTTGGCATTTACGTAAAACGTGGGCGTTTGTCGCACGCCAACCGTTTCGACATCGGCACGGTCTTGGTTCAGCACCGCTACAACATCGGGGGCCAGCATCTGCGTCTGGGCAGCTTCGACATCCAGACCTCCGCTTGCGGCAATCTCAAGGAGCAAACCCGGCTCCGGCGCACCATGGGACGCCCATCGAGGCTGCTCTTGCAAGACCGCTTCGAGCACCGGTTCGAACACGCCCTGCATCCGCGCAGCTTCAAGAACACGGATCGCTTCCACCGAAGCGTCCCCGTGAAAGGCAGTGTATCGAATTACGACACGGACCGCATTACCGTGCTCAGCCATGATATCCTTGACCACGGGATAGAATGCGCGGCACGCCTCGCAAGCTGGATCGAAAAACTCGACAATCGTGACAGGCGCCGTCTCGGGGCCGAGGATCGGGGAATAGGGCCGGATCAGCCCATCGGCCAATTCCGGGTCGACGGGGGCGGCCTCGGCAATCGGCTCGGGGCGGGTTGCGTACCATGCGGCACCGCCGAAACCGGCGGCACCGAGCGCGAGAACGGACAGGATGAGGCCACGTCGTTTCATTCTTGTGTTTCCTTCAGTGAGAGAGCCGACAGCAGACCGATCATCGCGAAGGCGACGAACGCCATTAAAGGAATCGGAATGCCGAAGACCAGTTGATTGTCGTCCGTACAGGACGGGCCGGTCGCCGTGCAGGGCTGGATGCGTTCGGGGACCAGCCCAACATAGAGGCCCATATGCCAAAACGCGACGGCGGCACCGCCCAAGGCCAGCGCGACCCCATAGCGACCCACACGCCGGTCCTGCCACCAGAGCCCGAGCCCGAGGATGATGGCTAAGGGGAACATAAAAGCGCGCTGAAACCAGCAAAGCACGCAAGGTGTCTGCCCCAGAACCTCACCGATGAAAACCACGGCAAGCGACGCGGTGAGCGCGATAATCCAGGCCAGCCCGAGGGCCGTCTCTCCGGAAAGTCGGGTCATGACGATCAGATCCTCTCTCTCAGATCGGCGAGGATCTCTTCGGCGGGCGTTCCATAGGGCCAGGAATCCGCGAAGCCTGCTTGCGTGTCGAAAAGGAACAGGTGAGATGTGTGCCCCATTGTATAGCCATCCGGCGCGCTGTCCTCTTCGATTCGTTCGAAGTAAATCGGAAAGGTTTCAGATGTCGCGGCGATCTGATCGGATGTGCCGGTTAGACCGATTATGCCCGCGTCAAAACGCGGCACGAAGTCGGCAAGAGCCATTGGGGTATCCCGTTCGGGATCGATCGTTATGAAAATCGGCTGAACCATTGCCGCCTCATCGCCCAAGCCCTCCATCACGGCCGCGACTTCGGACAGTGTGGTCGGACAGACGTCAGGGCAATTGGTGAAGCCAAAGAAAACCAGCATCCAGCGCCCTGCGAAATCTTCGTCGGTTTGGACCATGCCCCGATGATCGGTCAGTTCGAAATCAGCAAGAAACGGCGGTTCATTCTCGGCTCGGGCAAGGTCGGCACGGTAGTCGGACCATAGCAACAGCCAGATGAAAACGAACGCCGCCACGCCCGCAAACATCCACAATACATTCTGAAGACCTGAAAGTCTCACGCCGCTCCGCCCGAAGTAATCTCTGTATTTCGTGTGAGTTTACATCCTCTAGCTACTGTAGGTTCAAGCGTGATTCCTGACCTGCGGCAGCACGTCACGCACCTGTGAAGTCAATGCTCTCTTTTCAGCGCTTCAAAACCTGCCGTCACTCAATGTTTCGCTGCTTCGTCTGACCCTACGGGTGGCCATCGAGGGAAGGCAACGGCAAGTTCCGCTAAATCCGACGCCTGCGGAAAACGGACCTGCAGATATAAAGCTGCTACGCAGATGCACTGCAAGCATGAGTCATTTTTTAAGGTATCAGTCTAGAATAACGCTTGAACCTACAGCGACTGCAGGAACTACAAACAACGCGAATCAACTGTCGGATTCTGCTCACGGCATGCACGCACAAAGAACTTCATCCCACTCGGTTTTCCGCCCACCCCCATCCCGTTTGCGATTCACAGAAGCGAACACAGGCGGAAAGTGGAGAATGTCGCGATATGATCTCACTAGAATGAACGATGAACGATGATCATGCTGAATTCCCCCAATGCGGAAACCTCGTCCGGCTCGGATGCAGAAGCGCTACTCAGGAGAACGCAAAATGACACCTGAGATCGGACAATTCGCACTTATCCTGGCGCTTGCCGTCGCGATTGTTCAAAGCATCCTGCCAATTGTCGGGGCAAGCACGGGGCGCGTGCTTTGGATGGAAAGTGCCAAGACGACAGCCGCGCTGCAGCTGGTGTTGGTTGCCATGGCATTCGGGGCACTCATGCGATCATTTGTTGTCAGTGACTTCACGGTTCGAAACGTGGTGGAGAATTCCCACTCGCTGAAGCCGATGATCTTCAAGTTTGCGGGCACCTGGGGCAGTCACGAAGGGTCCCTACTTCTCTGGACCCTTATTCTCGTTATTTTCGGGGCTGGGGTCGCGCTGCTGGGCAGAAACATTCCGGCGGGTCTCAAGGCACGAACGTTGTCCGTTCAAGCCTGGATCAGCGTCGGTTTCCTGAGCTTCATGCTTTTCACGTCCAATCCGTTCGAGCGAGTTTTCCCGCCGCCTCTGGATGGCACGGATCTTAACCCGCTTCTGCAGGACATCGGGTTGGCGATGCATCCCCCGCTCTTGTATTTTGGGTATGTCGGCTTCTCGATCGTCTTCTCCTTCGCGGTCGCGGCTCTGATAGAGGGCCGGGTGGATCCCGCATGGGCGCGTTGGGTGCGGCCATGGACTCTGACGGCCTGGATCAGCCTCACTGCAGGGATCGCACTCGGCTCTTGGTGGGCCTATTACGAACTTGGCTGGGGTGGCTGGTGGTTTTGGGACCCGGTTGAAAACGCATCCTTCATGCCATGGCTTCTGGGCACGGCACTCCTGCACTCGGCTATTGTCACGGAAAAGCGGGATACGTTCAAAAGCTGGACCATTCTTTTAGCCATCCTGACCTTTTCACTGTCACTTCTGGGGACATTTATCGTCCGGTCCGGCATTTTGACATCTGTTCACGCGTTTGCGGTTGACCCTGCGCGCGGTGTGTACATTCTAGGCCTTCTTGGTTTGACAATTGTGGGATCTCTGACGCTCTACGCATGGCGCGCGCCTCAGCTTGGATCGGGTGGCATCTTTCGGCCAATCAGCCGCGAGGCTGGGCTTTTGCTCAACAACCTTCTGCTCGCGACCGCAACGGCGACCGTCCTTTTTGGAACACTCTATCCATTGTTTGTGGAAGCGGTGACTGAAGAAAAGATCTCTGTCGGACCACCGTATTTCAACGCGACGTTTATCCCTTTCATGCTGCCGCTCGTCATTATAATGGGAGTTGGCCCATTCCTGTCTTGGAAACGGGCCGATCTTCCCGGTATCTGGCAGCGGCTGCGTTTGGTTTTTGGTATCGCGATTGGTGTTGCGGGGATCGTTTGGTACCTTCAGACAGACGGGCCCCTGCTTGCAGTGGTCTCAATAGGGATTGCAGCCTGGGTTTTTTTTGCGACGTTGCGCGAATGGGCAATGCGCATCAAGCTCTTTGATCTACCGCTTTCTCAGTCGCTGCGTCGCGCGCGGAACCTGCCGCGCGCTGCGCACGGTATGACGCTCGCGCATCTTGGCGTTGCAATGCTTGTGCTTGGGTTCGTAGGTTCAACTGCTTGGAAGGAAGAACGTGTTCTTTTCGCAGAACCGGGGACGACCGTAGAAATCGCCGGTTTTGACGTAATATTTGACGGCGTCGAATGGTTGCGTGGTCCAAACTACATCGCACAACAAGGCCAGCTTCGCGTCTTGAAAGATGGACGGGAGATTACGCTTCTTCGTCCGGAGCGCAGAAATTATCCAGTTGCGGGGACGTCCACAACCGAATCTGCAATCCGATCAACGCTCAGAGGTGATCTCTACGTCACCATCAGTGAGCCTGCGGCCAAAACGGCGTCGGGCCAGTGGAATTTGCGCATTCTCTACGAACCACTGGTTAATTGGATATGGATCGGAGCGACGATGCTGGTGCTTGGCGGGTCCCTTTCGCTATCGGACCGGAGATTGCGGGTGGGTGCGCCGTCGCCAAAGAGCCGGTCGTCAGCGCTTCAACCGGCGGAATGATATGATGAAGAAAATCCTTCTCGCGATGCCAGCGCTGGTCGCAGTGGTCTTGGGTGGTTTCTTGTTCTGGGGGCTCAACCCAGACCGTGATCCTAACGCAATCCCTTCCGCTTTGGTCTCCGAACCAGTTCCGGATTTTGAACTCCCACCGGTAGAGGGCACGCAGACACCCGGACTGTCGACCGCAGCCCTTCGTAGCATTGGCGAGCCGGTTTTGGTCAATGTATTCGCTTCATGGTGCGTGCCCTGTCGTGCTGAGCATGCGGTGCTCACCAAGTTTGTCGAACAGGACGGTGTTCGGCTGATGGGGATCAACTACATGGACAAATCAGCAGATGCAGCCAATTGGCTGGAGGAGCTTGGCAACCCCTATGAGAGGATCGGATCAGACAGCGAAGGCCGCGTCGGGATTGAGTGGGGTATCTCCGGCGTACCGGAGACTTTCGTGATCGATGGAACGGGGATCGTAGTCTATCGCTATGTTGGTCCCATTGTGACGCCAGAGGCACAGGATGAAATTCGTGCTGCGTTGGCCGCAGCAGGTGGTCAATCATGAAGGGTTGGCTCTATTCACTGGTGCTGGTGCTTGCCGCGACAACCGCGGCATGGGCTGTGGAGCCAGATGAGTTGCTGGATGATCCGGTGCTTGAGTCGCGCGCCCGGGAGCTCTCAAAGCAGTTACGCTGCGTTGTCTGCCAAAATCAGGACATCGATAGCTCGAATGCGGGTGTTGCCCGAACGATGCGCACCTTGCTGCGCGAACGTCTGATTGCAGGTGAAACAGATGACGAGATCATTGCGTTTTTCGTAGATCGCTACGGTGACTTCGTCCTTTTCAGGCCGCGACTGAAACCCGCCACGTATCTGTTGTGGTTCGGCCCTGCGGTTCTTTTTGCCGTTGGGATTGGCGTTGTCTTTGTCACAATCAGGCGCCGAAGCAGGGCGGTTCTTGATGGCACTGCTGATCCACTGAGCCCCGATGAAGAGCGTGAGTTCGAGGCCATTTTTAATGAAAATGAAGGACGGAGAAACCCATGATTTGGTTGGTGTTAGGCGCTATGGCATCCATCACTGTCCTTCTGTTCTTGTCCGGTCTCTATCGAACGGGTGAAGTCCTGAACAGAAAGGATGGAGCGTTGGTTATCCTCAAGGATCAGCTTTCCGAAATTGATACTGATCAGGAGCGGAATCTGATATCCGTTACCGAGGCCGACGCGGCCAGGGTTGAAATCAAACGCCGCATTCTGGCTGCCGGTCGGCTTGCGACACGTGAGTCGTCGCGCGCAAGTGGGCGAAGCACCATCTTCGCGTCCGCCATTGCCACGCCATTGGTAGCCTTCGCTCTGTATTCTCAAATCGGCTCGCCACAGATCGAAAGCCAGCCTCTGGCGTCTCGCGCATATGAAACCGAGGAAGCCGCAAACCTCGCGGAGCTGACCCAGAAATTAAAAGCCCGTCTTCAAGCAGACGAGTCGGGTGGTCCAAGCGAAGGTTGGCGTCTGCTCGGTCAGACTTACATGCGCATGGGTCGCTACGACGCTGCTGTCGATGCATTCGAACACGTCGCTGTTCGCGATGATGCAGGTATCGCTACTCTATTACAATTTGCCGAGGCCTTGATCGCAGCCGAGAATGGGGTCGTGACGCCGCAAGCGGAAAGCGTGATCGAACGTGCATCAGAGATGGACCCTGATGATCCAGGCCCAATTTTCTATAGGGCCCGGATCCTCGAACAGGAAGGGGTTCCAGATGAAGCGAGGGCGCTTTTGATCGAGCGTCTCAAGAGAGCGGATCGCGCCTATCCGTGGATGGAGCTTTTCCTGTCTGTCGCCAACCGATTGGGGGAACAGGTCGGAGAGAACCCTGTCACCCAAGCTGATTTCATTCCGGACTCACGGGACGCACGTGGCCCCCGTGCGGTCGATATCGAGGCCGCACAGGATATGTCAGTCGAGGAGCGCAGCGCTTTTGTCCGCTCCATGGTTGACCGCTTGGCGGCGCGATTGTTGGATGACCCAGACAATCTTGAAGGATGGCTTCGGCTCGCGGAGGCGTACAGTGTGTTGGGTGACTTTGATGCTGCCCAGAACGCCGCCGGCAAAGCGCGCAGCTTGGCCGAAAGCCTTCCGGAAACCGACCCGACGCGTGCCGCCGCCACGGCCCGATTGGATCGGATCAAAGAATAAATTGGGGCCGCGAGGTCTCAGATACATAACAGCTTTCCCTTCACCTGAAACTGAACGATTGCAGGTTCTGCCTCTCTTGAGCAATGCAACGGCACTGTTTCATCGTTTTCGGACAGCGCTGAGATTGGCAGCCGACAGCGCTTCGAGAACCGCATCCACGGATAGCAATTCAGATAAAATGATGCCTTCAGGCGCATCTGGACCGTAGACGATGTTGAACGGAATTGCGTATCTGCCGTGTGCCTCGAGATAGGATTGGATTGTCGCGTCCGGTCGCGTCCAATCCGCGCGCATTGCAATCACGCCTTCCCCGCCAAGTGCTCCAAAAACTGGTTCACGATCTAGGACCAGGGTTTTGTTTGCTTTGCAAGTGATGCACCAATCCGCAGTAACGTCCACGAATACAGTTTTGCCCTGCGACACTTCACGCGCGATCCGGGACCGGTCGAACTCGACCCAGTAAGAAGCGATCGAGTTTGTTACATCAGCGGGCCTATTTGGCAGCAGTGCGGGGGCCGCCAATGTCATGCCCAAAACCGCAGTCATTCCCCACAGCAAACCGTTACTGGGCTGAACCTGATAGGCTCTCGCAGCCAGTACGATGAGCCCAAGACCCAGCAGCACGAGGCCTGTGAGGGTTGGCGACGTCACACCAATCAAGACCCAGCATAGCCATGCAACGGTTCCGGCAAGCAGCAATCCGAGAACAATTTTCAAGCTTATCATCCAGGGTCCCGGTTTGGGCAGTCGGGACAGGAAACCAGGCCAAGCGGCAACCAGAATATATGGCAGTGCAAGCCCAATCCCCATCGCTGTGAAAACCGCAAGTATATCGCCTGTCGTGCCAGAAAGGGCGAAGGCAATGGCTGTCCCCAGCAACGGGGCGGAACAAGGCGTTGCAAGTATCGCAGCCAGAGCGCCAGTGGAGAAGTCTTCGGCATACCCCCGCCCAAAGCGGCCAGATAGCCTAGCCATCCAGCTGCTGGGCAAAGAAATTTCAAAAACTCCAAACAAATTTGCCGCAAAGAGTCCGACAACGAGAATGAGTGCAATCAGGAAATATGCATTCTGAAACTGCACGCCCCACCCAACGGCATATCCGAGCGTCTGCAGCGCTATGACCGCCAAGGCCAGCACCCACATGAAAGCAACAGTTCCCCCAGCCGTAGCGATAAACCCCGCGCGCAATTGTGAAACGGAGCGATTCTTCATTCGGAGCGCCGATCCGAATTTGATCGATAGAACGGGCAAGACGCATGGCATTAAGTTCAGTATCAACCCTCCCAGGAAGGACAGCAAGAGAATCGGGAAAAACTGACCCCTATCTTGGCTGGTCTCGGATGCGTAAGGTGGCGCAGGTACAACGTCGGTAGTGTTCACATCATCGAATGTAACCGCGACATCCTCGTCTACGACCGTAATTCGAAGGGAGGTTTGTTCCTCGCTTAACGCGAGAATCGGGATACTTGCCCAGAGACCGGTGCGATCACTTGTAAGGCGGATGTCGGGTGCGCCGAATGCAGAGCCTGCACCAAACTCTGGAAAAAGATCGGGATTGTTCCAGCCAGAAGGCCGCGTCATTTGAACAACCAATGCCTGATCCTGCTTCAGCGATGCGCCCGAGACCGCTATTGCACTTTCTGGCCCTGCAACAGGTACGCGAGCGGCCCATGTCGCGATATCGGTCGCGGCTTTCGCATCGACGCCCGTTCCCAATGGCACAGGGAGTGTCAATTCAAACCTTTCCGGAATGCACACATTGGAGCAGATCAGCAGATCGACGAGTCCCTTCAGCTCGGCCGCTCTATCAGAGTTCGCAAGCCGCAACTGCAATGGAAATATTACTTGTTTGGCATAGCCGAAATTTTCAATTCCGAAGGCGCGGAAACGCGTGGGTGCGGGCCAAAGCATGTCGACGGATTCAAGGTTTGTGGACCCCTCCCAATCGATCTCCGGCGGCAGGCCAACCTCGCCTGGCGACCGCCAGTACGCTTTCCATCCTTCCTCCAGTTCAATCTTCAAACCCGCCGAAAGGAACTGCGATCCTGGGGCGATTCCTGCTTCCGCGACGATCAAACGTGCCGTCAGTACTTCGGAACGATACGCATTGGATTCCAAGGCGCGAACAGGGCTTGCCACTAAAACAAGAAAGAGTGCGAGACCGACAAGCAATCCCTGATACCCTGCCAAAGTTATACGCATATTCTGACCTCTTTTTTCTTCGCGCTCAGTCTCGGGAAGTTGCTGCAACGTGCTGTTCCCGAACGCGTTGCGGTGCCGTCGACCCCTCAAACAGTGGGCACAGCTAAGGGTCCGAATTACGAGGCAACAGCGATGCTCATTTAAGCTTCCTGCAAAACAGTCTCTTTATCTGCGTCAAACACAAATTTGACCCGCTCTCCATGGTGCCGCGCTTATAGGCTAGCGCCGTTTAAAGGTTAGTCCTCAACTAACTTTTCACGGTACCTCCGTAGTTCGCCCGTCGAGTCTCGAAGCTGGGCGACAAAATAGTCAAACCACAGGAACAGCCAGATGAAAACGAACGCGGTCACGCCCGCAAGCACCCACAACACCTTTTGAAGACCTGAAAGCCTCACGCCGCTCCGCCCGAACGTGATTCTCTATTGTGTGTGCGTTTACATCCTCTAGCTACTGTAGGTTCAAGCGCGATTGTCATCGATCGGCCAACAATCACCGACCTGTGAAACTAAGGTGAAGCTTGTGATGCGCACCGCATAAAGCTACACCCACTGTAGGTAATGTGGGGAGCGGAAATGCTGACGATTGGGACGCTGGCGAAGAAGACCGGAACAAAAGTGCAGACCATCCGGTATTACGAGCAGATCGGACTTATGCCTGAGCCCGGCAGGACCGAGGGGGGCCAACGACGCTATGGCGACGCCGAACTCGACCGCTTGTCATTCGTCCGGCACGCACGGCAATTGGGATTCGCGTTGGACGCGATCCGTGAGCTCCTCGATCTCAGCGATCATCCGGGAAAGTCCTGCGCGGAGGCGGATGCTATAGCCCGTCGGCAACTCAAACAGGTCGAGCAACGATTGGCGCGGCTCGAGGCGCTGCGGACGGAATTGAAGCGGATGGTGCATGAGTGCAGCGGCGGGCAAACTTCAGACTGCCGTGTGCTCGAGGTACTGCGCGACCATTCCGAATGCCTGACCGACCATGAAGAGATCGGCGCCTGAGATGCCCGCTGCGCTTGCCTTTCCGCTCGCGGCACTTGCCGAAATTGCAGGGTGTTTCGCCATCTGGGCCTGGTGGCGTCTCGGTGCCTCAGCACTTTGGATTGTGCCTGGCATTGCCGCACTCGTGGTGTTCGGATGGCTCCTGGCGCAGGTAGAGACTGTCGCCGCAGGCCGCGCATTCGCAGCCTATGGTGGCGTCTATATAGCGTCCTCGGTTCTGTGGATGTGGTTGGCCGAAGGACATAGGCCTGATAGGTGGGATCTTCTTGGCACAGCCGTTTGTTTGCTGGGGGCGACAGTCATTCTTGCCGCCCCGCGTGGGGTGTGACCGCTCTTCGCGTCAAAGAGACAGACGCTGTTGTTCAACGGCTACCGGCTGGAACATGCAAGGCAATTTTTGAGGATTGGCAAATCCGAGTATTTTAGTCACCTAAAGCTTATCTAGCATGGAGAAAGTAATGGCTCAGAACAAATCGGTACAGCCACGCCGCGTTGTCGCACGGCGCATATCAACCCTCGGCGGTCTCGCCGCATTGAGTGCAGCAGGTGCAATCGCGCCCGATCTGGCGGCGGCAGGGGACCTGCGAAATGACGGGACCTACCTGCTGGCCCAAGCCGAAGGAGAAGGCGAGGGCGAAGCCAGCGCTGGTGGCGAAGGTGAAGGTGAAGGCGCGTCCAGCCTCGATCCCGACATCGCGTTCCTGAGCGGGCTGTCCTTCATTGAAGGCCATATCTGCGCCGGTCTGGCACTCTACGAGGCAGGCGATCTGGAGGCCGCGCGCACTCATGTCGGTCACCCGATCGAGGAAAAATATGATGCCGTGGCCGAAGAGTTGGAAGAGCAGGGCCTGAGCCGCCTGCGTGGAGAGATCGAGGCGCTGGCCGCCGCCGCCGAAGCCAGGGCTGATTACGCCGAACTCGAAGCCCTGTTCGCCAAGGTGCGCGCGACGCATGAAGAAGCCCGCGCCAATTATACCCCAGCCCAGCAGGTCGCCGGACTGGTCGCACTGACCCGCACTGCAGGCGATGAATACACCGTGGCCGTCAAGGGCGGCGAGGTATCGAACCTGCACGAGTACCAGGATAGCTGGGGCTTCCTCCGGGTCGTCGAGACCGAGGCCGGGCAGATGACCGACAGCGACGATCCGGCTGTTGCGGACGTCGCTGCGGCCCTTCTTGAACAGGTCGCCGCCACCGAGGCTGCCTATGGCGACATCCAGGGAGAGGGCGACTTTGAGATGGATCCCTCGATCATTTACGGTGCAGCCGCGCGCATGGAGCTTGCCGCGCTTGAACTGGACGCTGGCGAAGGTGAAGGTGAAGCCAGCGCCGGTAGCGAAGGTGAAGGCAAAGCCAGCGTCGGTGGCGAAGGCGAGAGCCAGTAGACCATGACTATCGTTATCACCGATGTGCTGAACGCACAGGATTTGGCGGCCCTGCAAGGGGCCGCCAATTCTCTTGACTACGAAGACGGCCGCGCAACCGCAGGGCGCTATGCGCGAGACGTCAAGTCCAACCTGCAGGCCAAGAAATCGCCACAACTTGATGCGATTTTCGAAAAGGTGCGCAAGGCCCTGAACGCGAACGAAATCGTCAAATCGGTGGCGCGTCCGCGTAAATATGCGCGTATGCTCTTGTCGCGATATCGCGGAGGCATGACTTACGGCACCCATGTTGACGACCCGACCATGAACGGGAACCGCACGGATCTTTCCTTTACGCTCAGCCTGACCGCGGCCGACGTCTATACCGGCGGGGAATTGGTCATGGAAGACGCGATGGAAGACCGTGCCATCAAGCTGTCTGCCGGAGAGATGGTGCTCTACCCGACATCAACGCTGCATCGCGTGGAGCCGGTCACCGAGGGCGAGCGCGTGGCGGTGGTCGGCTGGATCACAAGCTGGGTTCGCGACCCGGCCCGCCGAGAAATCTTGCATGATCTCGATGTCGCTGCGCGCGCTCTTCATGATGCAGAGGGCAAGACCCCGGCCTTCGACCGCGTGTTCAAGGCCAAGGCCAACCTGTCGCGCATGTGGTACGCGGACTGACTGAAAAGAATCGGGCAGCCGTGCCTGGTCGGTCTGGGCACGGCTCTGAGTTCGCGCGCATCTTTGGCGACGAAGTCATCTTCGTGCAGACTGGGATCCCATCTTCCAGTCCCGGAAAATCGCCGCAGGTTCCGATCTCCGTTGCTGAACGCTAGAAGCTGACTTGTCGCGACTGGCCCCAGGGCGATACGACGCGCGACAAACATTGGCGCAGACAAGGGACGTATTGAATATTCGAAATCTCCGGTGTCGGGATCATTGAAGAGGTTGCCGGTTGGGTTCGTATTTGTGCTTTATCGTATTGCGCCGCTCTGCCGGGTGTCGAATTCGCTTGAACCTATAGCAGCTGGTTACCCGGAACCATATTTCGTATCATTGTCAGAAATATATGAGGAGACGATGCGATTGTGGGGCGTGTGGCGGACGAGGTGGTTCTAAACGACGAGAAGCGAACCTTTCTGGCGGCACAGGTTCGGCGGCAAAAGGCGGCGCAATTGCTTTCGGACCGATGCCGTATAATCCTGCTCTGTTCGGAGGGGTTGCAAAACAAAGAAGTCGGTGCCCGGCTCGGATTCCATGAACACACTTTCTGAAAATGGCGCCGGCGTTTCGTGAAGGATCGGATCGAAGGGCTCACCGATGAATACCGCCCCGGTCGGCCGCGCACTGTGTCTGTCGCGCAGGTGGCCGAGGTGATCGAGCGCACGCTGAATACGGCACCCATTGGTCGATCCGGACCATGGCGGCCGAGACGGGCCGGTCGCACACCAAGATCCGCAGGATCTGGACCGCCTTCGGCCTGCAACCCCACCGGAGCGAGACGTTCAAGCTGTCCACTGATCCGTTGTTCGTCGACAAGGTGCAGGACGTCGTCGGTCTCTACATGTCGCCGCCGAACCGAGCCATCGTGTTGTGCGTGGAGGCGAAATCCCAAATCCTGGCATTGGACCGCGAGCGTCCGGTGCCGCCTAGCGGAGAACCCTTACCTATGTCCTTCACGGAACAACCTCGCTGTTCGCTGCGCTCGACATCGCAACAGGCGCGGTGATTGAGAAATGCGACAAGCGCCACCGGGCGACTGACTTCCTCGATTTTCTGAGAAAATCGACGCAGCGGTGCCGGAAGGGCCGGACGTGCATCTGGTGATGAACAACTACGCCACGCACAAGACGCCGAAAATTAAGGCTTGGCTGTCCCGCCGTCCGCACTGGCACATCCACTTCACCCCGACATCTGCCAGCTAGATAAACCAAGTGGAACGTTGGTTCGCGGAACTGACCCGCAAGCAGTTGCAACGCAGTGTGCATCGCTCCACCACCGAACTGGAGGCCGACATCGTCGCCTTTATCGAGACCCATAGTGAAAATCCCAAACCCTACAGATGGGTCAAGTCCGCCGATGATATCCTCGCATCCGTCAAACGGTTCTGCCAGCGAACGCAGCAGACACTATGCGTCGAACTTTAGATTCAGATGACTAGCACTACTTTGGCAGAATTTTTTCTGGGCGTTCTGCGATGAGCCTTTCACAATGAGGGCAGCGAATAGGCGGTGGACGCGCCAGGATGTCGAGGATGGCTTGCCTGACGGCTGGCATGGTTGGTTGCGGGGGTGGTCCGGGGACTCTTTTTTCCCCGTCCCGCAGCCTTGAGGCGGCGGGATTGCAGGAAGGCGTAGGCGATCATCGTCATCAGTGCGTGTCGGTGAAGACCCGTCCAGGACCGCCCCTCGAAATGATCGAGACCAAGTTCCTCCTTGAGTTGTTGATGCGCCTGTTCGCAGATCCATCGGGCCTTGACGGCGGCGGCGAGCGTCTTGAGGCAGGTGCCGGCTGGCAGGTTCGAGGCGTAGTATTTCCGCTCGCCGGTCGCACGGCGTTCGCCGATCAGCCAAACCTCCTCGTCACCGGGCATGGCCTGCACACGGCCATCTGCCATGCGATGCCGGTGGCCATCGACGATGCGGACACGGGTTGCGGCGAACTGGCAATTCAGCCTGCCTTTGGTCCCACGCCTCCAGCTGACCTTCCGCCATTTCTCGTCCCCCAGCATCTGTTCGGCGGAAACGGCAACGCGGTCGGGGAGGTGATATTTGCGGCGCCGACCGCGCCCGGCCTCGGGAAAGACCAGCCCGACATCCGCCGGATAGACGTTCTGGCGTCGCGACAGGCCGACCGCCCAGGTGAGGCCGCGCGTGCTCAGAGCCTGGCGGAAAGGCCCGCTCGATCCGTAACCCGCATCGGCCAGCACACAGCCGAAGCGGACACCCGCAGCCCTCACCCGGTCGATCTCCTCGATGGCAATCTCAGGTTTGCTCAGGGCCGTTCGCCGATCTTCCGGCACCCGGGCTCGGGCCATGCGGTCGGGATCGTTGATCCAGACCTCTGGGAGAAACAGCCGCAACCCCACTGCCACCGGCACCTCGCGCGAGGCCAGTGTTACCGAGACCAGCGACTGACAATTCGCGGTCTTGCCCAGCGATGAGGCATATTGCGGCGCAACCCCGACCGAGCGTTCGCCCTTCTTCGGCAGACAGGTATCATCAATGACCAGAAAGGCCTCCTCGCCGCCAACCAGCCTGTCGGCCTCGGCCAGCAAGGCCGCCTCCAGCGGCGCGCTGTCCCAGACCCCGTCGGCGATGAAATGATGCAGTTGGTCATAGCTGACCGCCCCGTCCCGCGCCGCCATCGGCTGCACGCTCTTGCGATCGCCCGGGCCAATCAGCCCGGCAACATAGGCCGGACACATCCGCCCCCGCGTCTTGTGCCCAAGCGCCGCAACAAACGGCGACAGCCAGGTCTCCAGATCGCTCCGCCAGTTCCCCATAATCCGCCAGCCTCCCTCAAAGCTGGCTCCCTATAAATCACCCAAAACGCCTCCCGTGAATCCGGAGATTATCGGATCAGAAAAAATCTGCCAAAGTAGTGCTAGGGTCAAGATGCATTGATTGTAGGGCACCTCTAAAAATTGCCCTGATCCCGCCGCTGCGGTATAATCGTGAGGTGAACTGGCAGCGGGGGCACGACGATGGCACAGATGGGTTTATTTGATCTTTCGGACCGCTACGCGAGCCGTGACGCCAAGAAGGATCCGCTGGTTGAGGTCGATGCCGCCGTGCCGTGGGAGGAGTTTCGCCCGGCTCTTGAGCGGGTCTGGCGCAAGCCGGATGCGGATCGCAAGTCCCGCGCGGGGCGCAAGCCGATGGACGCGGTACTGATGTTCAAGACGCTGGTCCTGAGCGCGCTTTACAACCTGTCCGACGACCAGATCGAATATCAGGTCCGCGACCGGCTCTCGTTCATGCGCTTCCTTGGGCTGGGGCTCGGGGACCGGGTGCCGGACGCCAAGACGGTGTGGCTCTATCGAGACGCACTGGCGCAGGCGGGCAAGGTGGAGGAGCTGTTCAAGCTGTTCGACGGCCATCTTGAACGGCAGGGCTATATCGCGCGGGGTGGGCAGATCCTGGACGCGTCCATCGTGCCGGTGCCGCGCAACCACAACACGCGCGACGAGAACGCGGCGATCAAGACAGGCGAGGTTCCCGAGGATTGGGAAGACAAGCCCGCCAAGCGCAGCCAGAAAGACGTGGACGCGCGCTGGACCAAGAAGCACGGCAAAAGCCATTATGGTTATAAGAACCACGTCAACGTGGACCGAAAACACAAGCTGGTCCGGCGCTACCACGTCAGCGATGCCGCCCTGCACGATAGCCAGGCAGTGGATCACCTGCTGACGCGGGGCAATACCGGCTCGGGCGTGTGGGCGGATGCGGCCTATCGGTCCGAGGAAATGGAGGCAAAGCTGCGCGCGCTCGAGCTGAAAAGTCACATCCACCGCAAGGGCAAGCGGGGCAAACCACTGACCGACCAGGCCAAGGGCAGCAACCGGCCGAAATCCCGCGTGCGGGTCCGGGTGGAACACGTCTTCGGCGCGCAGACCAACGACATGGGCGGGACGCTGGTGCGGACCATCGGGCTGGTGCGGGCCACGGCCAGGATCGGGCTGAAAAATCTCGCCTACAACATGCGCCGCCTCTGCCAGTTGCGCCGCATCAACCCGTGTCCGGTATGAAAATCGGGCAGCAAAGAACGCAGTTCATGCCGGGCATCTCGAAAGCCGCTCCGGAAATGGGCGGCGCATCATCAGATCCGATGCAATAATCCGCCTGCCGACGACATTCCATGCGCTTCAGGTCGCACCAACTGCTCCATGGTCGCGAAAATGGTCAAAAATCGAGGTGCCCTGTAGCTGCGCTGCGCGATTCACGGTCAGGAAAACGGAGCGGTGACATGAGCGATCTGTATTGACTGATTGGCGAGCAGGTGACCAAGCTTTCCCCTTTCTTCTCGAAGTCACACGGTACGCCAAGTGTCGATGATAGACGGGTTTTGAGTGGGATTATTTTCATCAATCGCAATAGGTTACGCTGCCGCGACGCCCCGGAAGCCTACGGTCCGCACAAAACGCTTTACAGCCTGTGGAAGCGCTAGAGCGAGAAAGGTATCTTTGCGCGGATGATGGTCGGCCTGGCTGCCGAACACGGTGAGGAAAAGACCGTAATCATCGACTCGACCTACCTGAAGGCACACCGCACCGCGACCAGCATTGCCGCGAAATAAGGGGGCGTGGCCGCCTGATCGGTCACACCAAGGGTGGTATGAATTCCAAGCTGCACGCCATCTGCGACAGCTCGGGACGCTCCATCAACTCTCTTTCGTCTCTGCTGGGCAGGTCAGCGATTACGTCGGCGAGCGGGCGCTGCTGAGCAGCTTGCCAAACGCCAAATGGCTGCTTGGAGACAGGGGATACGACGCCGATTGGTTCCGAGAAGCGTTGCAAGACAGAGGCATACGCGCCTGTATCCTGGGCCGAAAGCGACGCAAGACGACAAGCGTCGATACAAGCAGCGCAACCGCAGCGAGATCATGTTTGGAAGGCTCAAGGATCGAGGTGCGTGGCGACGCGCTATGACCGCTGCCCCAAGGTCTTCCTCTCGGTCATCGCCCTCGCTGCAATCGTCATTTACTGGTTATGAATCCTGACCCTAACATCGGGCTGGCAATCGCTTTCTTCGCCTCGGGCGCATTCGGCGATTCAAGCGCGCTTATCGCCAATGGCCTCGACAATCTGTCGGACAGTTTCGTCTACGCAATCAGCCTCCTTGCGCTGCCCCGCTCCGCCAAGTGGAAGCGCGGAGCGGCAAATGTTTCGGGCGGCCTGCTGATTCTCTTCGCCCTTGGCATCCTTTATGACGCCTGGCGCCGCTACGTTGGCGGATCGGATCCTATTGGCACGATCATGATTGTTATGGTGCTGGTAGCGGCGGCCGTCAACGCACTTTGCGTCTGGCTGCTGACGCGGCTTCGCGATCCGGACGTGAACATCCGAGCGGCGAATACGTTCAGCTGGAACGACTTCGCGGCCAATCTCGGAAACGTCGTCGCAGGCGGACTCGTGGCTTGGCTCGGAACGAGCTGGCCGGACCTTGTCGTGGGCGTGATTGTCGCGGGCATCGCGGCTTGGGGTGGCGTCGGAATCCTGAAAGACGCGCATGGTGAACACCACAAGGCGATGCACGATGACGATAAGGTAACCAAGGACACGGCCTGAAATCGGGACTTGAAGCTACAGTGACTGTAGCGATTACATTTTCTCGCGAACGATTCGAGGAGATATCCCGTGAACCCCGCCGACCCTCATTTGGCCAAAACCCGGCTGCTGGATTTTGACGCGCCTTCAATAGTAAAACTGATAGAGGAGCGCGGCTGGGCAGATCTTCCCCGCTACACCCGAATTGGGGCCATCTACGATTTCGTCCGGAACGAGATTGTCTTCGGTTACAACCGCGCCGACGATATCCCGGCGTCCGAGGTGCTCGCAGATGGCTATGGGCAATGCAACACCAAGGGCACGCTCCTCATGGCCCTGCTACGTGGCGTCGGAATTTGTAACCGGCTGCACGGCTTCACCATCCACAAGGCGCTTCAGAGAGGCGTCGTTCCGGAACTCGTCTATCCTCTCGCGCCGTCCGAAATCTTGCATTCTTGGGTCGAGGTTGAGACGGATGAGGGGTGGGTCAATCTTGAAGGCTTCATCCTGGATACGTCTTTCCTACAGACGCTTCAGCAGGAATTCAGCTACACCGACAGCCTGTGCGGCTACGGGGTCGGAACAGAATGCTTGAGCGCCCCGCCTGTCGCTTGGACCGGACATGACACTTATATCCAAGATAATGGGATCGTCCATGATTTCGGCACCTTCGAAGCACCAGATGAATTTTACTCAGAGCACTGCCAAAGTTTCGGATTTGTACGCGACTTGCTCTATCGCCACGTGGTTCGGCACTGGATGAACGCCCGGGTGCGCGCGATCCGCCGTGGAACCTTGCCGCGGGCCTCAAGGCTCGGTCGGCCGAACCACAGCCATGAGGAGACGAACAGTGCCGCATGATCACGACCATGCTCACATCGATCCTGAATCAGGTGATCGTCGCGTCTCCATCGCCATCTGGGCCAACGGCCTTCTGACCGTCGCGCAAATCGTCGGCGGCATTCTTTCCGGCAGCCTCGCGCTGATCGCGGATGCCTTGCATAATTTCTCGGACATGACGTCGCTGGTGATCGCCTTCGCAGCGCGCAAGATCTCTCGGCGGCCCGCGGACGAGCGCATGACCTTCGGCTATGGGCGAGTCGAAATCGTCGCAGCACTCATCAACTACACGACCCTCATCCTGATCGGCTTCTACCTGATCTACGAGGGTGGAATGCGCATGATCGACCCACCAGAAGTACAGGGCTGGACGGTGGTGATCCTGGGCGGTGTGGCACTGGTCGTCGACACGTTGACGGCACTGCTCACCTATTCAATGCAGAAAGGCAGCGTGAACATCCGTGCGCTCTTCCTGCACAACCTGTCGGACGCTTTGGCCTCCGTAGCGGTCATCATCGGCGGCTCGCTCATCCTCCTTTACGACATGCGGTGGGTCGACCCGGCGATCACCATCGGTATCGCTCTCTACATCCTCTACCTCGCCTTTACCGAGATCGGCGGTCCGATACGAACACTGATGCTCGGCAGTCCACCGGACATCGACAATGAAGCTGTCGTTGAAGCAATGCGGGGCGTGGATGGTGTCGCGGACGTCCATCACGTGCACCTGTGGCAGATGCAGGAGCACGAGGCGGCTCTGGACTGCCACGTCGTGCTGACAGCAAACGACTGGGGCCGGATCGAAAAGATCAAAGCCGCGATCAAGGACCGGCTGAAGGAAAATTTCAGCATCGACCATTCCAGCCTGGAATTCGAGCACGAAGACCACGCGCACGAAAACGCAGACCTTTACGGTCACGGCAAGCCCGAAGAAGCGGAGGAAAACCATGTTCATCGAGACACTGACAGATCATGACGACAATATTGGCCTCGCCTGCGAGGGCAAACTGAGCGAAAGTGACCTGAAGCGGATGCACGCCCTGCTTCATCAGCGCCTGCAAGAGCCTAGCAAGCCCGGCTTGGTTCTCGATCTCACGAGGTTCGAAGGCTACGATGGGCCGTCCGCTCTGCTCGAAGATCTGAAGATCGACACAGCCCACAGGAATGACTTCCGCCGCGTTGCTGTGGTGGGCGAAGGGGCATTGATGGAGTGGGGCACCAGGTTCGCCGATGTGCTGACCAAGGCCGAACTTCCCCAACTCGACCCCTCGGAAGCGGATGCGGCAATCGCTTGGGCTGTTGATAGGTGAACCGATGCAGCACGTCAATTTCTGCTCCGCTGAACGCGTCAGAACGTTGGCGGCCTTGGCAGTGGCCTTCCCGCCAAAGATCGGCGAAAGTGCGCAGATTCTAGTCGGTGCCCTTACATTTCTCAGGCACAATCACTGGAAGTTCTTCATGATCGCGGGTTCAGATTCACATTAACGTGAATTGAACCTAAAGCAACTGGAGCATGCAAAAGCGGTCTATGGAAGAGGCAAAGGAACGATCAGAAATGATACGGATTTTTAATAGAAGAGCTGCTTTGCGGTCAATCATGAGCGCAGGGTTCGTAGCAGTGGCTGGCCGCGGCTTGACTCAGAATATCGCTGAGCCGGATATCGTCAGGCGAAATATCTCGTCATTTTCAGTCGACAACTGGCAAGACCATTTCGATAATTTGAAAAACGGAGCCATCCTGTGCGACACGGTCTCCAGAGCATTGCAGTTCTGGTCCGAGGACGAGCGTATTTACAAGCTGTACCCAACGAGCGTGCCCATGAGTGAAGAACTCACCCGCCGCGGATATACTCGCGTGGTCTACAAGGATCCTGCGCCGGGGGAGTGGGCAAAACTTGGGGGTCAGGCTGCTGCTCTGCGGTATGCGCCAGTCAATTGCCCATCAAGAACGGCGGCCCGCACGATGGCAACGTGATGCGCGCCCTTGGGTGACCATCTCATGCGTCGGCGTTTTCCCATGCGTGTGTTGCCGATGTCGTCCACGCAGCCTTCAGCACGGGACGAGGAGATCGGAAGATCATTGCGATATCGCCGCCCAAAGTTGGTGTCGCGTAGCCCTTTATTGTGAGATGAGAAATCCAACGAAATCAACGGCGGGAGTGGGCAAAACCTGGGGGTGTCTGTGTATGTTGGTGGTTCATTGAGAGGGGAACTGCCATGGACGTGCGGATTATAGTCGAGACGACCTTTGAGAACGGAACCACAAAGAGGCATCCTCTCGGCCGTTTGTCCCGCCCGTTTCGACGCACGCAGCCTGAGGGGTTCGGGTTGTTACTCGAAGATGCGAAGACGATCCTGGGGCAATTACAGAATGCGATCCTGCTCGACCAGATCGAGGAAGTTTCCGAAGCCAGCAGAATATGTCCTGACTGCGACGAGGTCCGAGCCATACATGATTATCGGCCTCGGGTGCTCGACACCCTCTTCGGCAGGTTCCAGGTCAAGGCGCCGCGCATTCGTCGCTGCGCCTGCGATACAAAATCCGACGACGTCCTGGGCGGACCGCTTTCGCCACTCGCTCATTTTTTTCCGGACCGGTCGACTCCGGAACTGCAACGCCTTCAGGCCGAACTTGGGGCACGGCATTCCTTCCGGGAAGCGGCACGAATCCTGGAAACCTTCCTGCCTTGCGCGAAGCAGGTGAATACATCGGTGCGCAATCGTCTGGGCAAAGTCTCCCGGGAGATCTGCGACAGCGAGCAGACTCAGCCTGTAGTTCCTTCGGCCGCCGAAGAGGCGTCTGCGTTGACGGTTTTCCTGGACGGTGCGCATATCCGATGCCGACCGGAATACCAGAAGCGACACCTCGATGTTGTGGTTGGCAAGATCGAAAGCCACGACAAGTGCCGCCGCTTCGGCCTTGTTCAGCAGGCAGTCCTGTCACCTGCCAGCCAGCTTCGCCAGGACTTGAGGGCTCTCGGTTGGGATCACAAACAAACCGTCACGGTGATTTCGGACGGGGAACCCGCCCTGCCGAACCTCGTGCGCGTCGCCGTCGGTGGAAAGGTTCGCCACATTCTCGACTGGTGGCATATCTCGATGCGCATTCAGCACGTTGAGAACGCCGTAAAGGGCCTGCTGCAGAGCAGGGGCTTCTCCGGCATTCCAGTGCTGTTCAAACGTCCCGCCGAAACGCTGCGATGGTACCTTTGGCATGGAAAAGTTCTAACGGCCACGACCAGTCTCCAATGGTTGATGGTCGATTGCACGCGGCTGGCTACAGATGACCGCGTGGCGACTGATGCGGCCCGGCGAGTGCAAGCCCGGTGCCGCGATCTGTACTCATACCTTGCAAACAACATGGACAGCCTGACCGACTATGGTCGGCGGTACCGCGCGGGTCTTCCGATTTCTTCGTCCCGGGCAGAGGGCTGCGTGGACGACATCGGGAACACCCGCATGGGCAAGCGCCGCCGCATGAGATGGTCGCCCAAGGGAGCCCACCGCGTGGCCGTTGTCCGCGCCGCGGTTCTCGACGGTCGGCTAACCGGCGCGTACCAAAGAGCCGCGTGACCCCCAGGTTTTGCCCACTCCCGAGACGCGACGCGTTTGGCGACAATTTTTGCCCTTAATTGTGAGATACGGCTGTCATGGGGCCCCTGTTTCTCGCGCACCTTTGCGCGATGTGATCAACCGCGGCAAGCAATCGAGGCTCCTTCTCGAAGGCGCGCAAGAGAGCAACCCTTGCATAGTCGTCGATGCTTTTGCTGACGATGGCTGCCTTAGCCAAGGGATGAGATCGAGCGGCGGCGATTGCGGCGAGGCAGAACAGCCTAACTTCCGATCTGGGGTTCTGGACAGCGAACGACGGATCCCCGCGGAAGGTTTTGAGTGACATGGCAAAGGTGACTGCGCGCATTGCGCGCCGAAGTTGCTTGGGGCCGCGCGAGCGCGCGGCGCACTCAAGCATCTCTGCCCCGCGGCGCGCTCGGTATATCAGTTTTCCAGATATTTGTTCCTCACGGAGTTTGCCAAGGGTCTGCACAAGTCTCGTCCCGCAAACTTGGCAGTCAAATGCCCAGGCCCGCCTCCAATGCCTGAGCGAAAGACCCTCTCTGGCGCATTGCATGCAATGCTGGAATGGCATCTGAGCCGTCAGCGAGGCTTCTCGTGGCGTCATTGCCGGAAAGGTCAAAGATCGAACAACATCTGGGTTAACCCGTGCGGCGTTGGCAATCTTCGCCGCCGCAGCCGCGTCGACGTTGAAGTCCAAGGCGGTGCCATGCGCGGTATCGATTCTGAGATGAGCCAGTAGTTCCGCATCATCACAGTAGTTGGCCGCCGCCAGCCGAGACAACCAACCTGACAACAACTCGTCTGGCAGCGGCGCGACAGTCTTGGGCAGCGGGTGCGGCTTCACACCCGGGACTTCTGGAGCCGCCGATGGGGGTTCGCATGGCGCGACCAAACCGGCGTCCATTTTGCGATTGCGTCATCGGTGATGCATTCCTCGCCTGTGATAATGGCGTCGATGGAAAGATCCTTGACCAGAGCGAAGATGCGCGAGGTCACCCCACCGGTCAGTGCCAAGACCTGCTTGAGAGATTTGACCTTCAGGTTGGACTTCTTTTCCAGTGGCATGGCAGCAATAAGGGTCTGGATCATGTCCGAGAACTCGGCATCGTCGCGCCAGTTTGGCAGATGATGTTCGTCCAGCCGTCGGGCAAGCTGGATATCACCGCGAATAGCATCGACGGCCTCGCTGACCCCAAGGCAGACCAGTGACACCTCGAGTTCATTGCTGAGATACCGCAGGACATTGAGAAATCGGCGCTGTTCGCGGTGGGTCCCGGCCAAGAGATTGTGGACCTCGTCGATCATGATCATCCGCAGGCCAAGGTCGCGTAAGAGCGCGATGACACGGACTTCGAGGGAAGCCACATTTTGAGCGCGGGCGCTAAGAGCCGTCGCCGGGGCGCCGACGGCGGCCAGGATGTGCAGGTAAAACCGCCGTTCATCAGGTGCGGGCGGCGCTTGCAACAGCAGAAGCGGTGTGCGGGTGATGCCCGACGCCGGATCGTATTCTGGTGCGTACTTGCGCGACAGGTTTCGGGCAATCATCGTCTTTCCGATCCCGGAGGCGCCATGCACAAGAAGCCCAGGCATACGGGTTTGTCGTGGCGCTTCGATCATGCCCTGCAAGCGGTCCAACACCTGTTCCGCCCGAGGAAAGCCGATCCAGATATCCGATTGAATGAGGGCGATCCGGCCGTCTTCTTCAGTTGTCCCTGCCCTCAATTCACCATCTCTCCACCTTGAACAATGGGCGCGATGTATCACCCGTATCGATCGGGCGCAGCCCTTCGGTTGTCGAGACGGCCGAGTTCGTGCCCTTCAATGTCCCTTTTCTTTCACGGGTTCTGCGTTCGGCCTTCGTCAGGCCCCGGCTTTCAGCTTCGATCTGGCGTTGCTGTCGGATCAGCTCAGCCAGCACCAGCTCATTAGACCCGGACTTGCCAAGGGCACGGGCCTTCCTCATCGCTTCGCGATATTCCCAGAGCGAGACGGGCGGGGAGTGGGCAAAACCTGGGGGTCACGCGGCTCTTTGGTACGCGCCGGTTAGCCGACCGTCGAGAACCGCGGCGCGGACAACGGCCACGCGGTGGGCTCCCTTGGGCGACCATCTCATGCGGCGGCGCTTGCCCATGCGGGTGTTCCCGATGTCGTCCACGCAGCCCTCTGCCCGGGACGAAGAAATCGGAAGACCCGCGCGGTACCGCCGACCATAGTCGGTCAGGCTGTCCATGTTGTTTGCAAGGTATGAGTACAGATCGCGGCACCGGGCTTGCACTCGCCGGGCCGCATCAGTCGCCACGCGGTCATCTGTAGCCAGCCGCGTGCAATCGACCATCAACCATTGGAGACTGGTCGTGGCCGTTAGAACTTTTCCATGCCAAAGGTACCATCGCAGCGTTTCGGCGGGACGTTTGAACAGCACTGGAATGCCGGAGAAGCCCCTGCTCTGCAGCAGGCCCTTTACGGCGTTCTCAACGTGCTGAATGCGCATCGAGATATGCCACCAGTCGAGAATGTGGCGAACCTTTCCACCGACGGCGACGCGCACGAGGTTCGGCAGGGCGGGTTCCCCGTCCGAAATCACCGTGACGGTTTGTTTGTGATCCCAACCGAGAGCCCTCAAGTCCTGGCGAAGCTGGCTGGCAGGTGACAGGACTGCCTGCTGAACAAGGCCGAAGCGGCGGCACTTGTCGTGGCTTTCGATCTTGCCAACC
Organism: Roseovarius indicus; assembly: GCF_008728195.1. Lineage (NCBI taxonomy): Bacteria > Pseudomonadati > Pseudomonadota > Alphaproteobacteria > Rhodobacterales > Roseobacteraceae > Roseovarius > Roseovarius indicus. The sequence goes on along the minus strand of NZ_CP031600.1, from coordinate 15,124 downwards.
ACAACATCGAGGTGTCGCTTCTGGTATTCCGGTCGGCATCGGATATGCGCACCGTCCAGGAAAACCGTCAACGCAGACGCCTCTTCGGCGGCCGAAGGAACTACAGGCTGAGTCTGCTCGCTGTCGCAGATCTCCCGGGAGACTTTGCCCAGACGATTGCGCACCGATGTATTCACCTGCTTCGCGCAAGGCAGGAAGGTTTCCAGGATTCGTGCCGCTTCCCGGAAGGAATGCCGTGCCCCAAGTTCGGCCTGAAGGCGTTGCAGTTCCGGAGTCGACCGGTCCGGAAAAAAATGAGCGAGTGGCGAAAGCGGTCCGCCCAGGACGTCGTCGGATTTTGTATCGCAGGCGCAGCGACGAATGCGCGGCGCCTTGACCTGGAACCTGCCGAAGAGGGTGTCGAGCACCCGAGGCCGATAATCATGTATGGCTCGGACCTCGTCGCAGTCAGGACATATTCTGCTGGCTTCGGAAACTTCCTCGATCTGGTCGAGCAGGATCGCATTCTGTAATTGCCCCAGGATCGTCTTCGCATCTTCGAGTAACAACCCGAACCCCTCAGGCTGCGTGCGTCGAAACGGGCGGGACAAACGGCCGAGAGGATGCCTCTTTGTGGTTCCGTTCTCAAAGGTCGTCTCGACTATAATCCGCACGTCCATGGCAGTTCCCCTCTCAATGAACCACCAACATACACAGACACCCCCAGGTTTTGCCCACTCCCGCCGTTGATTTCGTTGGATTTCTCATCTCACAATAAAGGGCTACGCGACACCAACTTTGGGCGGCGATATCGCAATGATCTTCCGATCTCCTCGTCCCGTGCTGAAGGCTGCGTGGACGACATCGGCAACACACGCATGGGAAAACGCCGACGCATGAGATGGTCACCCAAGGGCGCGCATCACGTTGCCATCGTGCGGGCCGCCGTTCTTGATGGGCAATTGACTGGCGCATACCGCAGAGCAGCAGCCTGACCCCCAAGTTTTGCCCACTCCCCATGCGACGCTTCCTGCTCATGTCTAAATCTGATAGCGCGCCGATCGCCGGACGTGATGCAGATCGACCAATCATCGCGGCGAGCGCGATGTCAGGCGAAGAGCGCAAGAAGCGGTGCTACGGCCTTCTGCCAGCTGTCACGCGCTTCAAGCCGGCCGATCCAGCCCGCGATTCTGGGGAATTCGTCCAGCGAAATCCCCGCTTGGTCGCGATACATGAATGTGGTTGCCAGATAGAAGTCGGCAAGGCTGAGTGCGCCTGCGATCCAATCCTTACCGTCGAGTCCGGTTTCCAAAACGGCAAGGAACTGGTCGGTCGCTTTCCGTTCCGCTTCGACCACAGTCGGATCAGGATCGCCCATGCCGAACTTCTCTTTGAGGAACAGCTCAAAGGACAACTTCTGCATCGCCGGGCCAAGGTGGATGGCTTGCCACCAGGCCCACTGATCGACGAGGGCCCGCGCCTTGAGGCCATTAGGATAGAGCCCCGCCTCGGGCCGGATCCCGGCCAGATAGGCACAGATCGCCCGGGATTCCCAGAGCACGAAATTCCCGTCCTCCAAAACAGGCACCTTTGCATTTGAATTGCGGGCAAGAAATTCCGCCGCGCGGTTGTCCCCGGCACGGATGTCGACCTCGACGATTTCGAGTTCCGCGCCCAGTTCGTGCGCCACCGCCCGTACACGCAGCGCATTCGGTGAGAAGTTCGCGTTGTAAAGCCTCATGACATTTTCCAGCATTATTGTTCCTGCGGCGCCTGAAGAAGCGCCGCGCGGTTAGCGGCCAGGAAATCGGCCACCGACTGTCCGGGCTTGCCGGTGAGCGATTCGAGATCGCCGCTGGCCACATCGAGATAGCCCTGCGCGATTGCTTCGTCGAAGGAGGCAAAGACCCTCGCCATGAACTCCGGCAGTCCATTTGCGATCATCGCCTGCACCAGATCCTCGGCGGGCAGGGCGACATAGGGGATTTCCTTACCCGCAATTTCGGACAAGATCGCCGCGACCCCGGCCTGGCTGACCGTCTCCGGCCCGGTGATATCGAGGGTCTCCCTTCCCGTAGCTTTCATTAGCGCCGCGGCTGCGGCACGGGCGCAATCCGCGCGTGTCACATATCCGGTCTTGCCATCTGCTGCGGCGGAGAAATGCGTGCCCATGGCGACGCTCTGCTGGCCGCCCATCAACAGAAAGTCGGTGTACATATTGTTGCGCAGGATCGTATGATCCGCCCCACTTTCCGTGATCAGCTTCTCGGTCCCTTCGTGGTCTTGAGCGAATCCGATCGGACTTTCCGCGACCGGGCCTGCGAAGGAGGTATAGACTATGTGGTCGATACCTACCGTCTTGGCCGCAGCAATCGCATTGGAATGAGCTGCGAGCCGCTTGCCCGGCTCCAGATCGTCGGTGGAGATGATGAGGAGACGCTTGCCGCCCGCGAAGGCTGCTTCAAGAGAAGCCGGGTCGTTGAAATCGCCCTCGCGCGCCTCGACTCTTTTTCCCGCCAGATCGGCAAGCTTGTCGGGAGTGCGCGAGATCGCGATGACCGGCCCGGCACCTGCCTGAACCAGCAGATCGACCACCTGCCGGCCAAGTTGTCCGGACGCGCCGGTCACGATGAAGGGGCCGCTCTGGATGTTGGACATGGTATCTCTCCTATCTTGATGTTTCTGCAAGCGCGCTTGCGATCAATCGTGGATTTGGATGGGGGCGGGATTCGCCAACTTGCCGCGCGCGAAACCCCAGCTTGTGGTCAGGATTTTGATCATCACATCGACCTCTGCCTCATCGCGTGGAGCAAAGGCCATGACCGCATTAGCCGGGATGTATCCGGCCGAGGCCATCGGGTGCTGTTCGCCCCATCCCTTCGCGATGAGTTCCTCAATCGCCGGCAGCGGCAGCATCATGTGCGACGAACCGTCATAGGCGGGATGCACATGTGCAAATTCGCGTCCGATCATGAAGGCTTCGCGCGGGCCGCAGGCATGCGGCCGCGGCAGGACTAATGCCTCGGCGCCGGGGACCGAAATACCCGATCGGCAACGCTCGACGAAGGGCAGGGCGAAGGCCTTCTGCTTGAACAATGCGTGAATCTCGGCCGAGGAGTTCTGCGACACTTGCTCATGCGGGGCGCACTCGGTGGTTTCGGGGCGCGGACCCTGCCGCAAGGGAAGTTCGAAGCACATATCTGGTCCTATCCAAATCTGAACGCGCTTTCGACCGCGCCCAATACGTGATCCTCGAGGGTCTTTTCCCCCCGATCCGCAAGCGCGGCGCCGGCCACGACGTGCAATGGAATTAGATGTTCCTCGCGCGGATTGGCGTCGCGTGCGCCGGGTGCCCGATCCCAAGCAGCCAGCATGGCGCGGCGCGCCCCGGGGTCTTCATGGGTCACCGCACCCGTGAGCCATCGGTCAAAGTCGCCGCCGTTCACCGGGCCATCGGGTCCGCCCCTCATCGCCCGCATCATCTTGCTCATGTTGTGATAGGTGTTGCCGGACCCGATGATCAGCACACCTTCGTCTCGCAAGGGCGCCAACGCGCGACCGGCAGCAAGATGCGCCTCAGCGTCGAGATCGTCGCGCAGGCTCAATTGGACGGTGGGGATGTCGGCCTCAGGAAAAGCCACCTTTAGCGGAACGAACACCCCATGATCGAAGCCACGCGTAGCGTCGGCCCGGGTTTCAAACCCCGCGCCGTTCAATAGCTCGCTTGCACGGGCCGCCAGCGTAGGATCGCCTGGCGCGGGCCAGGTCAGCTGATAAGTATGGGGGGGAAACCCCTGATAGTCGAACAGCAGCGGCGGCGCGGGGTTGGTCTGCACGGTAAACACCCGTTCCTCCCAATGGCCTGAGATCACGAGAAGCGCCTTGGGTTTTGCCGGCAGGCTCGCAGGCAAAGCCTCAAGGAATCTGCGGTGCCTGTCCCAGGTGTCAGGCGGGTTCCAGTCCATGAAGAAGCAAGGGCCGCCTCCATGGGGAACAAACACTGTCGGCTGCCTTTCGGTCATTCTGTCGTCCTTTTGAACCCCAAGTCCGAGGGTGGATGGCCAGCGCCGTGGCAACTCCGCATCGGATTAATTCGTCTCTGTCGGAAACGTCGGCGCATATGCCGACTTTACCGCACGCACGCGATTGGCTGTCATCCACGAGGCGATCAGGAGCACCCAGGTCGCAAGAGCCGGTGGCCAGCCTGGATCGCCCGCGCCCACATGCGCCCCGAACGCCAGCACCAGATGCCAGAACATCGCCGCATAGGCCCAGTCCGCCAGCATCGCCGAAGGGCGCCAAAGAATCACCACCGCGCCGACGATCTTCAAAATCGCGAGCGGCCAGATGATGTATGTGGGATAGCCCAACACCTCGCGATACATGCCCGCGACCATGTCGTGGGATGAGATGTAGAAAGTCGCCGCACCCATATAGACCAGCGCCACAAGGCCGGTCGCGATCCAGTAGACATACTTTGCCACGTTGTCACTCATTACCATACCCCCTGTTTGCAAGGGCTTGTTCAGCCGTAGTTTCCGCTTTAAGTATCTTTAGGTGTCTGGCTTCGTTCTTGAAAGTAGGCACTTAAAAGTAACTAGCTTACTTGGGCCGCGAGGATTATCCACGATGAAAAGAGTCCAGCCCCCCTCATGCCCGATGGAGGCGCTTCTGCGTGTCATCACAGGCCCTTGGACGATCTATATACTCTGGGTTCTGTCCGAGCAGGGACCGCAGCGTTTCGGCGCGCTCAAGCGTTTGGTGCCCGGAATTTCCACCCGGGTCCTGACCGAGAGGCTGAGAATGCTGGAACATGCTGGCGTTGTATGGCGCGAGCAGGCCATGACCATCCCACCCGCTGTCACATACGGGCTGACTGAGCGCGGCGCGGAACTGCGCGGCGTGCTGGACACGCTTGGCTCGATCGCACGCCGCTGGGAGGCCGAGGGTGCCTTTGTCGGGACCGCAAGCGCGGCGGAATGACGGTGCCCCTCCTGTTCGCGGGATAATCCCTCGCCCGAGAACAACTCAGGCGGACTCCGACCCGAAGCTCATGACGAATTGAAAACGGCGCTAGAAAAAGCCGCCAAGCGGCGCTTGGTGGGGTAAATCCGCACAGCTTTACGACTTGCTGCTAAATCAACTTCTATCCACTATACTAACTAGACGGTACAGTAAAGTTTGTAACCGCCTAGTCCTGCCTGGGATAGGGAGAACGAGATGCCCGTGAGAAAAATGGCCGACGTCATGATTGGTGCGCGCGAGGTTTTCTTCCGATGCGGTTACGAAGGAGCCACGGTCGATGCGATTGCCGCCGAAGGAAAAGTGTCAAAAGCGACCATGTATTCGTATTACCCAAGCAAGGAGCAGCTGTTCCTCGGCGTGGTGGAATCCGAATGCGGTCGGCTTGCGGAGGAGATCCTCCGGCCCTTGACCGCGTCATTGGAGCCGCGCGCCCAGTTGGAAGAACTCGCCCTGCGCATGGTCGATCTTGTTTTGGACGACACCTACATCCGTCTCCTGCGAACGTGCATTGGCGCCTGCGAGGCGCTGCCCGAAGTAGGTGAGGTGTATTTTCGCGCAGGCCCGAAACCTGCGCGCGAACTTGTCGGTCGGATTCTGGAGCGCCTTACACGCGAAGGCGCGCTTGATGTCGATGACACCCGGCGCGCGTCCGATTACTTCATACACCTTTGCGTTTCGGGGCTACTTATGCCGCGCCTTCTCGCAGTGAAACGAGCAGTCAACCGCGAGAAACATGCAGGCGAAGCGGTCGCTGCATTCCTGCGACTTTACGGTAGCGGCCACAGAGACAATTTTTCAGATTGACCTCGCTTGCCAAATACGGGGCAGCGCATTAGCCCTCCCAATGACTTCACCGGCCGGACGGTACAGGATGACTGCACAACTAAAAAAGCAACCGAAAAACGCATCCCCGAATATTCTCGGCGCTGCGCGGGCGATTGCACTGCGAGAAGGGGGAGTGGGCAAAACTTGGGGGTCAGGCTGCTGCTCTGCGGTATGCGCCAGTCAATTGCCCATCAAGAACGGCGGCCCGCACGATGGCAACGTGATGCGCGCCCTTGGGTGACCATCTCATGCGTCGGCGTTTTCCCATGCGTGTGTTGCCGATGTCGTCCACGCAGCCTTCAGCACGGGACGAGGAGATCGGAAGATCATTGCGATATCGCCGCCCAAAGTTGGTGTCGCGTAGCCCTTTATTGTGAGATGAGAAATCCAACGAAATCAACGGCGGGAGTGGGCAAAACCTGGGGGTGTCTGTGTATGTTGGTGGTTCATTGAGAGGGGAACTGCCATGGACGTGCGGATTATAGTCGAGACGACCTTTGAGAACGGAACCACAAAGAGGCATCCTCTCGGCCGTTTGTCCCGCCCGTTTCGACGCACGCAGCCTGAGGGGTTCGGGTTGTTACTCGAAGATGCGAAGACGATCCTGGGGCAATTACAGAATGCGATCCTGCTCGACCAGATCGAGGAAGTTTCCGAAGCCAGCAGAATATGTCCTGACTGCGACGAGGTCCGAGCCATACATGATTATCGGCCTCGGGTGCTCGACACCCTCTTCGGCAGGTTCCAGGTCAAGGCGCCGCGCATTCGTCGCTGCGCCTGCGATACAAAATCCGACGACGTCCTGGGCGGACCGCTTTCGCCACTCGCTCATTTTTTTCCGGACCGGTCGACTCCGGAACTGCAACGCCTTCAGGCCGAACTTGGGGCACGGCATTCCTTCCGGGAAGCGGCACGAATCCTGGAAACCTTCCTGCCTTGCGCGAAGCAGGTGAATACATCGGTGCGCAATCGTCTGGGCAAAGTCTCCCGGGAGATCTGCGACAGCGAGCAGACTCAGCCTGTAGTTCCTTCGGCCGCCGAAGAGGCGTCTGCGTTGACGGTTTTCCTGGACGGTGCGCATATCCGATGCCGACCGGAATACCAGAAGCGACACCTCGATGTTGTGGTTGGCAAGATCGAAAGCCACGACAAGTGCCGCCGCTTCGGCCTTGTTCAGCAGGCAGTCCTGTCACCTGCCAGCCAGCTTCGCCAGGACTTGAGGGCTCTCGGTTGGGATCACAAACAAACCGTCACGGTGATTTCGGACGGGGAACCCGCCCTGCCGAACCTCGTGCGCGTCGCCGTCGGTGGAAAGGTTCGCCACATTCTCGACTGGTGGCATATCTCGATGCGCATTCAGCACGTTGAGAACGCCGTAAAGGGCCTGCTGCAGAGCAGGGGCTTCTCCGGCATTCCAGTGCTGTTCAAACGTCCCGCCGAAACGCTGCGATGGTACCTTTGGCATGGAAAAGTTCTAACGGCCACGACCAGTCTCCAATGGTTGATGGTCGATTGCACGCGGCTGGCTACAGATGACCGCGTGGCGACTGATGCGGCCCGGCGAGTGCAAGCCCGGTGCCGCGATCTGTACTCATACCTTGCAAACAACATGGACAGCCTGACCGACTATGGTCGGCGGTACCGCGCGGGTCTTCCGATTTCTTCGTCCCGGGCAGAGGGCTGCGTGGACGACATCGGGAACACCCGCATGGGCAAGCGCCGCCGCATGAGATGGTCGCCCAAGGGAGCCCACCGCGTGGCCGTTGTCCGCGCCGCGGTTCTCGACGGTCGGCTAACCGGCGCGTACCAAAGAGCCGCGTGACCCCCAGGTTTTGCCCACTCCCCAGACACCCCCAGGTTTTGCCCACTCCCGCCGTTGATTTCGTTGGATTTCTCATCTCACAATAAAGGGCTACGCGACACCAACTTTGGGCGGCGATATCGCAATGATCTTCCGATCTCCTCGTCCCGTGCTGAAGGCTGCGTGGACGACATCGGCAACACACGCATGGGAAAACGCCGACGCATGAGATGGTCACCCAAGGGCGCGCATCACGTTGCCATCGTGCGGGCCGCCGTTCTTGATGGGCAATTGACTGGCGCATACCGCAGAGCAGCAGCCTGACCCCCAAGTTTTGCCCACTCCCAAGGCGAGGTGATCTTCCCGCGCATTGCGATCCATGAAGATGTCATCGAACGCCACCGGCAGGACCAAACGCTCTGGCGGGAAGGACATTCCTATGAGGATGAAGAGCGTCACCTGAACAACCTCCTGCGCCAGGATGAGTCAGGCCTCCACTACATCGATTATCTTCGGGCCAGTCTCAGAGCCTGATCGGAAATGAGTTGGGTGAATTCAGCAGGTTATGATTCTGTTCGGTTGCACAACTGAACGGAGCTCGAAATGGCCTGGACTGAACTCACCCGCAACCGATATGAACGCACCGCACCACGATATGCAAGTGATGTAACAGATGAGGAATGGGAGATTGTTGCACCACTCCTGCCCGGCGCTAACCCGCTTGGCAGGCCACGGGAGGTCGAACTTCGCCTTGTCTGGGACGCAATCCAATATGTTGCTGCATCGGGGTGCGCATGGTCGCTTTTACCGAAGGATTTTCCGCCTGTTTCGACCGTGCGTTATTATTTCTACGGTTGGCGTAACAACGGTCTGCTTGCTGAAATCAACCGTACGCTGGTTGCGACAGCGCGGCGGGCAGAAGGCCGGACCAGCGCGCCTACAGCCGGTGTGATCGACAGCCAGAGCGTGAAAACCACTGAAAACGGCGGGGTTAGCGGCTATGATGCCGGTAAGCGGATCAAGGGCCGCAAGCGCCACATCATGACCGACACCTGTGGCCACCTGATCGCGCTGCGCGTTCATGCCGCCAGCATTCAGGATCGTGACGGTGCGCCTGAAGTGTTCCGTCAACTGGCCCGGGAGGCTCCGAAACTGCGTCATGTGTTTGCGGACGGTGGATATGCCGGTCCAAAGCTGCGCGACGCTCTGACCGGCATCGGCCGCTGGGTCATTCAGATCGTGAAACGCTCGGACACGACCGTTGGGTTCGAGGTCTTGCCCCGAAGATGGGTGGTCGAGCGCACCTTCGCTTGGCTCGGCAAATGCCGCCGCCTGGCAAAGGATTGGGAGAAAACCATCGAGAGTGCCGAAGCCTGGATTATCATCGCGCATATCAGGCGCATGACAAGGCTACTCGCAAGGGCTTGAAAAGCCTCACTCCATTTTGAATCGGACTCTCAGCGAGCTCGACGGCGAATACGCCGGCTGGATCGAGTTTCTGGGTAGGCACAAAACGTTGGTGGAGAGCGGTCTCGCCGACAGTCCCAACGCGACGGTGCGGCGCAAATACAGCTGGCTCAAGAACTACCACAACGCAGTCATCGACGAGAACATAGCAAACCTGGAACCGGGCGCGATGACCGAGGATGGGGCCCCTTGGGAAACTCTGTTCAGAGGGCTCAGGATCGAAGCCTGAGTTCTCTCAACAAGTCACGACTGAGAGCGTCACGAAATGTCCACGACATGCCTCACCGTTTGGCCAATACGGGGATCGCCAGCCCGCAACCATTCCTATGACCCGCCATCCAGACCTGCGTCCTCCAACTGCTCCCGCTCTGGCAGATCCGCGAGAGTCTCCAGATCAAATGCAACAAGGAACTGCTCGGTCGTCACAAAGGTGTAGGGCGCACCGCGGCGCGGCGACCTTGGCCCGGTCCCGATCAAGTCGCGGGCATGCAGCCGTCCGATCAGGTCACGGCTGATCTCCTTGCCGAAGATGTCCTTCAACCCGTCGCGGGTGATCGGCTGGTGATAGGCGATGGCTGCTAGGACCGCGACGTCGAATTCGCTCAGGTCCAGCAGTTGATCCCCGACATCTGCCGCCGCGCGGATTGCGGGGGCGTAGGCCGCCCGGGTCCGGAACATCCAACCGCCAGCGACCTGCGCAACTTCAAAAGCCCGCCCCTCCAGATCGGCGGCAAGGTCCTCTACCAGCAGATCGACCGAGGCCCCCTGCCCCACCACGCGGACCAGGTCCTCGCGCGGCACTGGCGAGGCCGACGCAAAGAGCACCGCCTCGATCCGGCGCATCCATTCCCGCCAGCGCAGCTCAGGCGGCAGGTCGGCCAACTCACGGTCCAGGTCCGGCTCTGAACGATCCTTCGCCATCGCTACACCCCGTAGAGCCGGAAAGTGTCTCGCCCGGTTAGCTCGCGCACCGCGCCGAGATCGACCAACCGGTCGCAAAGCCGCCGCGCGGCGCGATCCGGCAAGGGCAAGGCCAAAGGTGCCACGGCATCGCAGGTGAGGAACATCTCGACAGCGGCATCCGCTCCCTTGGCGCGAAGCTTTGGCGCAACGGCCTTTAGGTGTGCCGCCCGACGCGCGAGGTCGGCGGAGAGACGCACAGCCTCGACCGCCGATAAGATGAGTGCCCGATGACAGGCGAGACGCAAATCGTCGCCCTGCTTGCGCAGGTCGGCATGTTTCAGACCCGCGGCCAACAACGGCACGAGATGATCCCAACCGAATGTTTGGGCGAGAGCCGCATCCGCGAGGACCAGCGAAGCTACGTCAGCGCGCGGCGCCTCCGTCAGCACCGCCTCCAGCACCATCGCGGTACGAGTCACCGGTGCCCCCTTTCCCGCATCGAGCCACGCGGCAATCTGGCCCAGCTTGGAGGCCGGCAAGGCTCGACCCAAAGCCTTGATCGACACCGGCAGCTCCACCGCACGCCGCCAGGCGAGGCAGGTTTCACCGGCCGGTCCCGGTAGATCGCCGGGACGCAGCAGGTGCACCGCGTCGCGTAGCTCCCCTGCCCGCTCAGGGCGCCCCGAAAACACCATACAGGCCTCGGCCGCACGCAGCGCGAGCCGATCCCGCAACAAGGCTTGGGGCACCTCCTCGTGCCCCAGCACAACATGCAGGTGGTTCAGCGCCGCGCCCGACAAAAACGCAACATCTTCAGGGGTTTCAACACGTGCGAAGGTGACCCAGGTGGGCATCCGGGGTAACGTGTCGACGTCGCTGATATGATCCGGCCGGGCAAATGTCATGCCCGAAGCCTACATTGGCGCGGCGCTTTCCGCCAGAAAATAGCGCAACAACCGCCCCGCCTTACCGGTCCAAGTCATGTCCAATAAGGTTGCCTTATCGGACGTAAAAATGTAGGCTGCGAAAATGGCCCGCAGTCTCACAAACAACAGTACAAAATCAGCCTCTAAGGCTGGGATTTCGAGCTCAGCGCCCCATGAAGCGCCGCACGGTGACGAGCGCGACGAGAGAGAGTCTGCAAGTGGCGATGGGATCGCTCTGCCCGCCCATATCGCGGGCTCCGGCACGCTCGATCGGCTGGTCGATACAGCCCGCGACTACGCCAAGGCCTCGACGGCCGAGAACACCAACAAGGCCTATGCCGCCGACTGGAAGCACTTCGCACGCTGGTGCAGGCTGAAAGGCACGGACCCCCTGCCCCCCTCTCCCGAGATGATCGGCCTTTATCTGACCGACCTGGCCGCACCAACAGGTGGATCCCCTTCGCAGTCGGCGTCCCGACCCCTGTCGGTCTCGACGATCGAGCGTCGCCTGTCGGGCCTCGCCTGGAACTATGCGCAACGGGGCTTCGTCCTCGATCGCAAGAACCGCCACATCGCGACGGTGCTGGCCGGGATCAAGCGAAAGCACGCGCGCCCGCCTGTGCAGAAAGCGGCAATCCTGGCCGAGGACATCCTCGCGATGGTGGCCACTCTGCCCGTCGATCTCCGCGGTCTCCGGGACAGGGCGATCCTGCTGATCGGCTACGCCGGCGGGCTCCGGCGCTCCGAGATCGTCAGCCTTGACGTCCACAAGGACGACACCCCGGACAGCGGTGGCTGGATCGAGATCCTCGACGAAGGCGCCGCGCTGACGCTCAACGCCAAGACCGGCTGGCGTGAGGTCGAGATCGGCCGAGGGTCCAGCGACCAGACCTGCCCGGTCAATGCGCTCGAGCAATGGCTCCACTTCGCGAAGATCGATTTTGGGCCGGTCTTTGTGCGGACGTCGCGCGACGGGAAACGCGCCCTCGAAACCCGGCTCTCGGACAAGCATGTCGCCCGCCTGATCAAGCGCACGGTCCTCGATGCAGGCATCCGGTCCGAGCTGCCTGAGAAAGACCGCCTGGCGCTGTTCTCCGGTCACTCGCTGCGCGCCGGCCTCGCCAGTTCGGCAGAGGTTGATGAACGCTACGTCCAGAAGCAGCTTGGTCACGCCTCGGCCGAGATGACCCGCCGCTACCAGCGCCGACGCGACCGGTTCCGGGTGAACCTAACCAAGGCCGCCGGTCTTTGAGCCCCCGCGCTATCATACCGCCTGCCCGCTGAGCCTGCCATAGAAGCTGCGCTCCAGATGCAGCTCCCCCGCCCCGGCCTTCTCAACCATTCCCCGCAGATTCCCACCCGGAGACGCCACTTCGCCAGCGCAATGCTTGTAAGGTGACAACCAGCGCTGTGGTCGCGATCTGCGCCCAGTGGTTGTCGTCGCGGACACCCGCACCGGCCGCGTCAACTGGCAACCGGGCAAGGTTCTTCGGTCTGACTGAAGCCTTGGGAATGCCCTTCAACAGGCAAGACAGGCTCTGACTTTCTTAAACCAACGAGTCCTCAACAGAGGGTTCTGTTCTGGCGCATCTACCGAAACCATTGATTTCATGCAGCAATTTTAGATCGGCATACAAGGTCGGCAACGCACATCGGCAAAACCTTGCCTTCGGCTCCAAAATGTGTATGTTTTTCAACTACTTTGCAAACATGGAAGATCGGCAAAAATGCTGGAAACACCCGCCAGGATCGAACCCTGCTTCTTCGCGGAGCAAATTCCCACAGAATTGGCAGACCTTTCGGTCGACATCCAGAGGGAAGCCACCGGGCTCGGACAGGGGCTGCATCCTGACAGCGCCGCCGAGCTTGCCGATCTCGTCCGCGTGATGAACTGCTACTACTCCAACCTGATCGAAGGACACAACACACGCCCCCGCGACATCGAAAGGGCGCTGGCTGGCGCCGAGCTTGAGGAAGAAACCCGCCCTCTCGCCCTTGAGGCCCGGGCGCACGTCATCGTTCAACGGGCCATCGACGAGATGCATCGCATAGGCACCCTGCCCCGCCCCACATCTGTGGAATTCCTGACTTGGGTCCATAAAAGCTTCTACGACGAGATGCCTGATGAGTTTCGGGTCGTCGAACATCCCGACGGAACACAAGAGCCCTTCGTTCCAGGACGCATGCGTCAGGATGACGATCGGGAAGTTGCGGTCGGGCGCCACCTACCTCCGTCATCGTCACGGGTCGCGGCATTCATGGATCACTTTGACAAACGGTTTCAGATTGCGGCGCGGTCTTCGAGTGGACGGATCATTGCAATCGCGTCTGCGCATCACCGGCTGAACTACATCCACCCTTTCCCGGATGGTAACGGCCGTGTCAGCAGACTGATGTCTCATGCCATGGCCCTCACAGCCGGCATTGGTGGCCAAGGGCTCTGGTCTGCATCACGTGGGCTGGCCCGCGGGCTAATCGATCGGGGCGAGTACAAACGGATGATGGATCTGGCTGACAGCCCACGCCGCGGAGACCGCGACGGACGTGGGAACCTGTCAGAAGCGGCACTGAAGACGTTCAGTGAATGGTTCCTAAAGGTGACGCTCGACCAGATCACTTTCTCAGCAAGATTGTTCGATCTCGGCGGATTGGACCAGCGGTATCGTCGTCTTATTGCAGATACCATCGATGACAAGCGCGCACCGGAACTGATCTCGGCGGTTCTTCGGCATGGCGCACTGGAACGTGGCGACGCGCAGATTGTGCTCAAGACGTCCGAGCGTACGGCTCGCAACACGCTGAGTAAACTGACCGCCGCTGGATACCTGACTTCCGCCTCGCCGAAAACGCCTGTTCGATTGGCGTTTCCGTTGGATTATCGAGAGCGGCTCTTTCCAAACCTGTTTGGAGATGGCGACCTCCCACAATAACTCTAGGGATTTAGGGTGTAATGCCTGACCGCCGATTTCTTTCATGGGTGGCGAGATTTCCATCAAGGGTCGCTCGTGTGGCACTTGTCCACCGCGGTGGACAAGTGCTGGTCTGAGGTAAACTGAACAACCACCACGCGCCGCTAGGTGCGTTTGGACAGTTGTGGCTGCCATAAGCGCCGCTTCCCGTTTGAAGTCCACCGCGGTGGACATTAGACAATTCGCTCATTGGTTTCGGACAGTCGCTTGATCAAAGCTAGTGGATCAAATTGGTTTTGCCTTTGACCCAGGGTGATACTGTGAAAATACGCCCCGAAATCCCTGATGCGTTTTCCAAGCTGTAGCATGATGAAGATCGCGCATGACGCTTTCTGAACTCCTACAGCATTCTTGGCTTTCTCGAATGTTTCTGGATGAATGCCCATCATGGGTGCAAGTGTTCGAGCATGGTTTTCAATGTCCAACCAGTTTCTAAGTTTCTCTGTGGAGAAGGATGTTGCCTGATCGCAGACTGAGGTCAGCAAGTGTGGCTTCAGTTCTTCATCGGCTACGTCGTTATCTAAATCTTTTTTTTCTTTTTTAGACTTAGATTGGTGCCGGACAGTTTGTCCGTTATTGGCGGGCAATTCCATAGTTTCTGGTGGGTCATCTGGGGTAGATAAACTCTGGCATTCTGCATCTGTACTGGCGAGCAGAGCGTGGTATTCGGGGAGGCTTAGCTTCCTGCGTAGAGCTCTCCGTGCGTAGTTGATGAATGCGTTGCTGGGATCGTACTCTTCCAAATGGGCGAGCTTTGTAAGGATCTGTTTGCGGACAAATATCCGATCACGCCGGTTATTCTCCATCTCTTGCGCGATGGCGATAAGCTCGCTTGCACGTTGGAGCAGGGGGGCGAGAGACAATCCATAACTGATGCACTCCCCGCCGGACGAGCGAACGCGGTAGCGCTTTCGGTTTGAGCTGTCATTGCGCTTGATGAATCCGAGTTCAACGAAACGGTTGATGTGCCTGCGGAGTGTCCGTTCGTCGATTCCGCCAACGCGCCGGCAGATTGAATTGTTCGACGCAAAAACCGTTTCGCCATGGCCAGGCTTCAGGAAACTGAGCATGGCTTGAAGTGTCTGTATGTGGCCAGGACGTAGACCAAACACGCTGCGGGCATCTCTCAGAGCCCTGAAGATGGTCCAGACGTCGGTTTCGGATGGGGGAAATGAGCCGCGGGTTGCATCAGCACCTGCGGCATCGATCGACAGTTTTGTAAATGCCAT